>JALHOI010000244.1 GCA_022843085.1 Pseudobdellovibrionaceae bacterium | reverse complement strand
GGTGTTGGGCTTTACGGCGGCCAGACCGCGTGGAAGCTTCGAAAAATAGGGTTCGCGTCTTGGTTGGTGTTGGCACTCTCGGGCGTGCACGTGGCGATCGTCGCTATTCCGATGCTGGCCTTTCGGCTTCAAAACTGGGACGCACCGTTTTCTAAAGTCGAAGTTTGGGGGCTTCAGGGGCCGCAATTTCATACTCTTTCGACTCGGTTCTATTTTCTTTGGTTCATCGCCGTGGTCGTTTGCTGGTGGCTTCAACGAAAAAAGGACCCTGGGGGGTCCTTTTCGTAGTCACGAAATTGGCCGTCATTTAGTCGGCTAGCAAACTTGTCTAGCAAAGTTGGCTAGCAGATCTCGAGCAATTGGCCCGAGCAATGGGCTCGAGATCTGAGTCGATGTCGGGCTCGCTATTTGCCTTGCCCGTCGAATTTTCGTCGGGAACTGCCAAATTAGGTCTGCCGCTGCCCTATTCTACAGAGTGAACGGCTTTGGCGAAATCGCCTCGGGTCGTTCGAAGAAATCGAAAGGCTCGTTGCCCTGGGGGAGCAGGCCAAGGTTGCGGGCCTTCTTGACGGCGGCGGCGACTTTTTTCTGCTGACCAAGCGAGAGCTTGCTGATTCGAGCTGGCGTGATTTTTCCGCCCTCAGAGATAAAACGACCGAGAGTGAGCGCGTCTTTGTAGTCAAAAAAGTAATCGCCGGGGAACTCGGGGCGATATTTCGAACGAACCATTTTTTTCATAGGGATAAGCCCTTCAAGGTAGCTATTAACGTGCCTGTTTAACGTAACTGTTAACCTAGCTGTTAGGTTTGAACATTAAGAACGCAGAGGCGGCAGGGTACACCAGATAGTGGTTGCCAACAAGGTAGAATTTCAATATTCCTACCCCTCTCGAATCGTCCCCAAGATGAGATCGCGAGATCTCGCATAGCATAAGCACAGCATAATAGAGCGCATAAATAGCGCCTTGTTTAGGAGCATCCCACATGTCGATCTGCGAACTGACAGGCAAACGCCCGGTCGTGAAAAACCTGGTCAGCCACTCGAACATTAAGACGAAGAAAATCGCTCAGCCGAACGTTCAAAAGCGTCGTCTTTTCAGCCAGGCGCTGGGTGACCTCGTGACTTTACGTATTGCAACAAGCGCGATCCGCGATATGGAGCATGTCGGCGGGCTCGACCGTTTCATCCTTCGTCAAGACGACACCAAGTTGTCGTCTCGAGCGCTTGACGTGAAACGCCGTATCGTTCGCAAACTCACTCGTAAACCTGGCCAAACTGCGGCTGCTAAAGCCGCGAAAACAGCTGCTGCTGGAAAGGCGTAAGCGCCATGAAGTTGAAAGTAACAAAAGGCGCGACCGTCGAAGTGATCGCGGGTTCAGACAAAGGTAAGCGTGGCGTGGTGTTGGACGTGGATCCAGTCAAGTTGCGCGTTCGTGTTCAAGGCGTAAAGGTGCAAACGAAGCACTCGAAGAAAGATGGACTTGTGAAAAACGAGGGCTTCATCGATTACTCGAACGTTAAGCTGGTCGAAAAAGCGGCCAAAAAAGAAAAAACTGGCGCCAAAAAGGCGAAATCGAAGTCAGCCGCAAAGTCAGCGTGATGTGAACTGGCCGTGAGTCTGGCGAGCGAGGGCAGACGACCGACTACAGATTTTGACATTCGCGACCGGTTCGTTGGCCTGACAGAGAAGGCCATGTACGGCGTTAGCAAGTACGGCGATAGTTTGAGATGAAAAAAAGAGGGAACCTTCCCTCTTTTTTTGCGTTCGCGATTTCATCAATAGCTCGGCAGATTTCGGCTATCTTTCATCTATCTATGGCGGTGGCCTTAAGCTAATTCTGAAGGCCAACAGATTTTTCGACCGTTCTGCTCGGTTTGTTCGGGGGAGATAATTTATGCGCACGCGGTTTGTTGAAGCTTTGGTTCTGCCCTTGATTTGCGCCAGCATTTTTTCTGGTGCTTTGCCTGACGCTGCGGCGGCCATGCCTGCGGATCAAGTTCGAGATCTCATAATATGTAAAAGCCCAACTAAGAGCCCGAGCAGAGTTTCGGGCAAGAGTCCTGCTGAGCCTTTGCAAGCAGCGACTTCGAAATCAGCGAATGCGGGAAAGTCGGTGCGAACGCTGCGTGTTTACGAAACACGTGAGAAAACAGAGTCGGGCACAAACAGTGAGGGCTGCCGCGCGACCTATTCAAAGACGAACGTTGAGCAAATCGTGGGGACAAGTCGACAGATTCAACAATGTCAGACGATTCTTTCGGGCATTCAAAAAAATTTAGAGGCGTCGAACTGGAGTTGCCGGCGGGCGGGAGCCGTTGCAGTTTTAAAATCTAGCGCAGCTGAACTGAATGAGTCCTTGGGCCGACAAGCCACGTCGGCGGCAAGCCCGGCATCATCGGTCGCAAGCCCGAGCGCGGGTTCACCGAAGTCCGTCGTGCAGTAAGCGGTGAGAGCAGAAGGTTTGAATGGATAAAACCACCCGAATGAATGTCGCCGTTGTTCAAATGACCTCGGTCAACAAACAGCTTTTAAACGAGAGTACAATCGCAGCATCACTACGCGATCTCGAAAATAAGAATATCGATCTCGTTGTTTTTCCCGAGAATGTTTGGTTTTTACGGCTAGTCGACGGTGAACCCCTGCCCGATTTTTCGATGGCCCACGAGTTTCACAAATCGGTTCAAGGCTGGGTCGACACGCACAAATGTGCCGTCGTATTTGGCGCTGTTCCGGTAACGGCGGCCGGATCGCCTGTTGCAACGAAACCTTTTTCGGCGACCGTCGTGTTTGAACCGGGTCGCCCATGGCACGTGCCGTACACGAAAGTTCATCTGTTTGATGTCGATGTCACCGGGCACAAACCGGTTCGCGAGTCAGATCACCTTTCTCCCGGCGCGGGCGCCCGGGTTTGGGAGTACCGCGGTTGGAAGTTCGGTTGCGCGATTTGCTACGACGTTCGATTTGCCGAGCTGTTTTCTCGGTACGCCTCAAAGGAAGTCGATGCTTTGTTTTTACCGTCCGCATTTTTGGTGCCGACAGGCCGTCAGCATTGGGAAATTTTGGTTCGAGCTCGCGCGATTGAGTCGCAAGCCTATATGTTGGCGCCGGCCCAATCAGGGGATCACGCTGACCAGACGGCGACGACCGCTACCGTGAGAAAGACGTACGGGCGTTCAATGATTGTCGACCCATGGGGCCGGATTCTTGAGGCTGCGCAGGCCGAGAGGTCTGGAACCGAGATTCTTGTTAGCGAAATGTCGCGAGACGAGATTGCGAAAGTTCGCGTGCAAATTCCGATGAAAGAACATCGGAGGTTGCTACAAAACGAAAACCGAGAAATCGATGCGAAGGGACATGCTTTGTGAGCCGGAGTCGTCTGAAGTCACGTCTTATGCTTTTTGCAGCGGCCGCTTTTGCGGTGTTGTTCAGCACCGATATCACGCGTGCCAACTTGGCCGATACCGCGCTTGGCGCCGAAGGCAAAGCGGCGGGTGAGACCTCGAACGAGATTTCAGGGAACGAGGTGGTTCGTGCGCCGAGCAGTTTACCAGGAGCCCGCAACGGGGGATCGCGGAAGCGATACCCAGGGGGGCAAGATGAAGATGATCTACAAGTTCAGACAACTTTGCCGATTCCATCTCGAACTTTTGATGGAGCAGCGGTGAATGCCTCTGTCGAGGGGCAGTCCGGTGATGCTAATCAGTCTGCGGCCGGCGACTGACCAGCTGTGATTCGGTCAGCACGATTTTTCAGTGCCGGTTCTTGAGTGACGATTTTCTAATGACGACTTTTCTAATGACGACTTTTTTAGTGACGACTTTTTAGTTAAGACAATGGGGTTTAGATGAACAGCATCGATGATGTTCAGCGCGAAGAGATGGAAGTAGATGTACTTATCGTTGGGGGCGGCGCCGCTGGTATTTCGGCCGCGTTGCACCTGCGAAATCTGATCGCGCAACACGATGAGGCCATTTCAAACGGTACCAAACAAGGCGAGCCGCTTGGCGATCTGATGGTGGCCGTGATCGACAAGGCGTCGGAGATCGGCGCGCACGCGCTGTCTGGCGCTGTGCTAAACCCCGCAGCGTTAATGGAGCTTGTGCCCGATTTTCGCGAGAAGGGTTGCCCAATCGAATGTGTCGTTGACCACGACGAAGTTCACTACCTCGGGCGAACGTTCAACGTGAAGGCACCTGTGACGCCTCCTCCATTTCAAAATGAGGGAAATTTTTTAATTTCGCTTTCGAAAATGAATCGGTGGTTGGGTGCACAAGCCGAAGCGGCTGGTGTGAACGTATTTTCTGGTTTTGCTGCGGTGGAAGCTTTGTATGGCGACCATGGTCAAGTCATCGGCGTTCGAACCGGCGACAAGGGGCTCGACAAAGATGGTTCGCGCAAACCGAACTTTGAACCGGGGCTTTTACTGAAGGCCAAGATCACGATTTTTGCTGAGGGCACGCGCGGTTCACTTTTTAAAAACGTCGCAAAGAAACTTGGTTTGTTTGAAGGAAAAAATCCCGACAGTTACGAAGAGGGCGTTAAAGAAATTATTCAGTGCCCACCCGGGACCGTGAAGGCCGGCCAGGTTATTCACACACTGGGATTTCCGCTGGAGAAGACCATCGGCGGAACTTTTATTTACACGCTACCGAACGATCAAGTTGTTCTTGGTCTTGTCGGCTATATGGATACCCACGATCCGCTGTTTGATCCGCATCGCGAGCTTCAGCGTCTGAAGACGCATCCGTTTATCTTCAACATGATCAAGGGCGGCAAAGTTATCGCGTACGGCGGAAAAACTTTGCCGGCGGGCGGTTGGTTTTCAATGCCGAAGCTTTACCACGACGGAATGTTGGTCGCCGGTGACTCGGCCATGATGGTCGATGTCAAAAAGCTGAAGGGAATTCATCTCGCGATGAAGTCTGGGATGCTAGCCGCAGAAACTGCGCTCGAGGCGCTGATTCGAAAAGATTTTTCTTCGGCGACACTTTCGAAGTACGCGGACAAAATCGAAGAAAGCTTTGTTAAAAAAGAGCTTTGGGCGACTCGAAACTTTCACCAAACACTGTCGATGGGGCTTGTAAAATCGGCGCCGCTTCTTGCGATTCAAGAAATCACCGGTGGGCGCGGCCTTGTCGACAATATGTTGTCTCATCCGGATTGGACGACGACCGAGTCACTTGTGGAAGCGTGGGGAGCGAAGGGTTGGGAGCATCCTGATACTCAGCTTCCGAAGCCCGACGGCGTTCTGTTTTTTGACAAGCTTTCGAGCGTGTACCTGACGGGAACGATGCACGACGAGCATTCTCCGAACCATTTGATTGTGGCGAACAC
>JALHOI010000243.1 GCA_022843085.1 Pseudobdellovibrionaceae bacterium | reverse complement strand
CGATGAGACGATTGAACACAAAAACACGATTCTTGAAATTCCTGCCGATACACAGTTCTACGCGAAGGGTGACGGCTGCGACCAGTGTGTCGGCGGGTACAACGGGCGTATTCCACTCTTTGAACTGTTTGTTGTCGACGCCGAAATCTCGGACGCGATCAATCAGAGACAATCAAAACTTCAGCTTGCAGCTCTTGCGCGTCAAAAGGGAATGTCGACACTTACCGAAGAAGCGCTGCTGCGTTTGTACTACGGCTACACAGACGTGGCTTCAATTCAAAGTTACATTTCAAGTCACGAGGCAAATTAACGCCGCGGCTTCTCTTTTGAAGACCTGGGATGAACAAAAAAACTGACTACATGAACAAAACCTAAACCGAGTGATCGATGGTTGTTGGCACCCTCTGATTCTTCACGCTGCTTGATGACGATACGGTAGGTGCGCTCTTTCGAAATTCTCTGCTCGCCTCGGTAGTCGATTGCTATTGTTTTCGAGCGACCAGCTTTTAGAACGAATTCGGAAGGCTCAATTTTTAGATGTGTTGTTGAAGAACGACGCTCGCCTCCGTTCAAGTCGGGTTCGCGTAAAAAGCAGTCGACCTGAACTGCGACGTCGTAATTTTCTTTGTTTACAATTTTAATGAAGCCGTCGTTGACCGTTCGCCGAGAAACCGGAACCGAAATTCGCAATTCGTGCGGTTCCACAAAAAAAGATTCAGGGTTTGATTCAGCCCGCGGGTGAATCTCGCCCGCCAAACCGGTCGGCGCTTCTACCAGCTGCAAACAAACCTGCAGAATTACAACTGTGAAGGGCTTGAAAAAGCGAAACAGCATCTGCGAAGTAAAACATTCGACTCGACCTACGTCATACAGTTTTATCGAATGCTCGACGGCCGCCCGTCTGCTGCGATTTGATACTGAATATGCGAAACACCAAGCCCGTTCTGTGCCTTCTGATTCTGCTGCTTGCGACGTCTGAAACTACAAATGCCGATACGCTTGCGCGCAGCTTTCCGCTTTCGCAGCAGATGATGATCACTGTGTTTAAGCCTCGCATGGGCGGTTCAGACTCTGATGGTCAAACACTTTGGGCGGCCATGAATGTTCCTGTTCAGGGTTCGCTCATGGGCCCAAGCAAATCGATCGAAAGTGCAACGAGATCATTTAGCTGGGTCTGCGGCGACCGCGGTGCCGACGGTATTCAGTGCACTCTGATGATTCAAAAAGGAGTCGGCACGCAGATCCGTTTGAATCCTGCAAAAGCAAAATTCGAAGCGACCGGTTCAGATTCAGCCGCACTCTTTCAACTCGTCAATCCCAACACTGCCGAGCCCAACACCGCCGAGGGCGCTTTTCGCTTCACAAATGCCGAGGGCACGCTGTCACTTTCAGCCCGACCCGATCACTTCGTGATGTCTTACGAAGAGTAATCAACGACCAACAGATTTCGGGCCATACCAAAGCTCTTTTTTTCGCTAAAAACATTTCACCATCACGTCGAGTCTTACAATCTTGCGGTCAGCAGTAGGCCGATAAATTTCTGTAATATCGTATAGTTACACTGCCTGTCGCACTTCGAGATTCGGTACGAATGCTGCTAGGTGACGGCTACTGCTCGCCCATGCCCTTCGGAGGACATTGTGTTTAAAGTCCAGTCTCGCGCCCCTCTTATGCTGCTTCTGACTGTCGTTTTTCTCATCGAGACCCTTGCTCAACCCGTGTTGGCGCTTGAAGCCGCGACCGGAGGTCGCCTGAATTTGCCTGCGGCGCCGACTTCGGCCGATCATTCAGTTGCACAAAAGTCTGATGCAAAAATGTCTGATGCAAAACACCTGCAATCCCAGGTGAACGTCCAAATGATCGAAGCGCTGAAAACTGGTTTCGGTGGCCGCGATCCCGCAATTCGAGATTTGATGTCGATCGATCTAGGCTCGATTCCCGGAATCATTCCCGATTTTTCCAATGCACCTGTCGACGCTGATCCATTCTTCATGCGTTCGCAAACCTGGGTCAACGCAACCGAAGTCATAAGCGACTATGTCGTCGCAAGCGACGAACGTTCAACTGAAATTCTTGTTCCCGGTAGCGGAAAAAAACTTGTTCTCGATCTTCCATTGCGTTCGCTGATCGTGACCGATGAGTACCTGTTCTTCACACTCCACCCGAAAAGCGACCTCTTCGATCGACTATCGGGCGTGCAAAATTCTGACGGCGAAGGTCTTTTCGTCATCGAAACCGCGCTCCTCGAAACCCACGCTCACAGAACAACACCTGTGCCCGTTTTCTTTCTTCCCATCATGGGAAAAGGCTGGCGAACGAACCTCACCGCTATGCAAGTGGTTCAGGGTGACATTCTGGCAATCAGCAATGACAAGGAAGTCATTCCGTTCCTGATGAAAGACATTCGAGAGATGATCCAAATCTCGAAGATCAATCTCGATATTTCGGTGATGATCAGCCTGACAAAGCGCGGTTCAGACGGAAAAGTTGCCGACGAAAAATTGATGCCTGCACCAGGCTCGACTGCACTGCTTGGCCTTGTCATTACAGGCAACGACAGCACACGTCCAGGTTACAACTTCTTCCGCGATTTCCGAGGGCTCGCGCACTCGCAGGCGAAGTCGACCGAATCTCTTCTTGCGAAACTCCTTTCGAAATCACAACTGGCGAAACTAATTGCGATTCCGTCGGCCCATGCGGGGGATGCTGAAGATCCCGTTACCAAAGCCATCAAGCGCTCGGCGGTGTTTGGCTCTATCGTCGCGATCACAGTCGTAACTGCCTTTGCTTTGAAGTACAAAAGCCCTGGAGTTCGAAAACGTCTTGATGAAATTCACAAGTACCGACGTGCTCTGGACCCCGCGACTGTCGACGCCGAAAAAATGAAAGGGTTTCGAGAATTCATGCGAATCGAGGGTTCAATTCTAGCCTCGATTGCTCAGTTCCCGCTTATCTCGCCGGGTATTGCCGTTCAGTACTTTGTCGATCGTACCATGCCAAACCTCGGCGCTGGAGACCACACGCTGATGCGTAAGGTCTTACACCAAACCGTTTATCCGAACCTTCGTCACTTCGGAAAAATTTCGGTCAACGAGAAAGTCACGATCCTCGGTACCGGTTACGCCGCAACTGCGGGCGTCGGTCTTGGCGCGCTTCACTACTTCTATTTGCTGCCGATGTTTATCAGCTCGGTAAGTCCATCTTTGCCAGAGGGGTTGAGCTTCGCGTTAAATGAAACCTTCAGTTCCGCAAACCGCGACACACAAGCAATGCTTTTCACCAACCTTCTTGTCGGCGCATCGATTGGCATTCTGCGAGGTCCCGCGGACTTCACGATGGACGCGAAAAGTCAGGTCGTCGAAGAACTCTATGCTCGAGTTGACAATGACCTTCGACGGCTTGGCCTCAACCCAAATGATCCGAAAATACAAAGTCGACGTGAAGAGATGCGCGAAGCTTTGATCAATCTGACACTTATTCAAAAGGGTTTGCCTTCGACAGCCGAAATTCTTTTCGATACGATGAGTCTTTATAGCACAATCGCGAAATCGCGCGGTTTTGCTAATCCAGCGAATACGACCTTACTCGCAAATTTAAATCCGCTGGCAGCAGAAGACGTCACTTTCGATACGGATAACGAGGGCAAAATCAAACTTGGCGACGATGGTCAGCCGGTGATCAAAGAAGGAAGCTTCATACTTTCTTCCCGTCGAGGACTGCTTCCCACCGTCCTTGATCGCGCGTTAGCTCAAGCGAAGGCATGGCATCAGTTAAGCCCATCAGCCGACACGCTGAACGCCGTGAAACTCGTCGAGACGATGATCGCCGACTCAGAGCGACTTCGTAAGGTTCTGCCAAAGATGGCGAGTGCGCTTTTAAAGTATTTAGAACAACCGTCGCTACTCGTTGCCAACGCCGACGCTGTAAAGAAAGCCGCCCGCGACGCTGAAATCACACGACTTCGCGAAGGCATGAAAGAGATCAGTGCCCGTGCTCTTGCGTTTCGCCAGTTGATTGTTATGGCGAACTACGAAGGTCCAACCGAGTACACAGCCCGGTACCTGCCAGTCACGTGGACAAAGGATTTTGATACAGGCGCAGCCAACATGGCGGTGCTCTACATGCGCCAAGCTCTGGCAAGCCAACTCGACGGTGCGACCATCGACAATATCGTTGCAAAACGCGAAGATATTTTGAGCTATCGCGAGAAAGCGCAGATCGCTGCAGTTGAGGCGATGAAGGCCCAGCGATCAGACCTCGCGTCCAAATCTGAAGCCGAAATCATGGCGGATACTAGTCTTCGGGCTGAGGTTCTTCAGCGAGCCAACATCATCGCAAAAAATATGGGCGAGCAACAGCGAGCCCAAGAAGCCGCGGCTCGGTACGTTCCGGAAAAGAATTGGGTCGATCATTGGCGTCATCGTTCGTCTCTTCACCGGGCCGAAGCGCGTCTGGCGCACTACAGCCTGCAAAACGCCGGAAACGTCGAGCTGCTTTCGAAAGAGAATCTTGAGGCACGGCTGAAGGATTTTTACACGAGCGAAAGTGCAAAACAAATCGGTCTGCGAATTCAGGAGCTAGCTCCGATCGACGCAGCGGACCGGCGCGGTGCGGGCCGTGCACCCTGGCAGTCTGACAATCAAAAGTACCAAACGATGCTACGAGAAATTCAAGAGAAGTCTGAGATTTTAGCTAACGAGCAGCTGAAGAGCATCAACGTAAAAACCTATCTCGCGAAACTTGATCCGCTTGATGCGATGCGAGCACGCGCGCAAATGCACGCTGCCATTTACCTCGCTGCTTACAGAGACGCGACCACGATGACCGATATCGTAAGTGCGCTCGACTCGGCGCAACCCGGATTCACCCAGCGAGCTCGTATCGCCCTAACACGTCAAACGGAAAAAGATTTGAAGGCGCTAGAAGATCTCGAAGCCATTCGAACAAATAGCTTCGACCGAAAACTTCTTAAAGTTCGGCGTGCGGTCGTTTCGATTACGACCAGCACGGCCAATCGCGGACTTCGTATCATTGACTCGATGTTCAACGATCAAAGCATCGATCGAGGGGCACTTGGAGTTATCCAGCGTCGCGTGCCGTTTGCTGAAGAGCTTGTTTCGGCAAACATGCGAAACTTGAAATTCTGGCCCGTCGCCTTCTCGGTCAGCTGGGCGTGGAGTCATTTTGCTCTTGGCACTGGGATCAGCTACTCGTTCTGGGTTACGGCGATTTTGACCCAAGGTATTTTCGTGATGGCGCCCGTTCAGTGGCTCTTCCGCAATTACCGGATGCAGTCGTTTAAACCTTACGACAGCAATAAACCTGGTTGGGCTGGGGTCTTTCATCTCGGA
>JALHOI010000242.1 GCA_022843085.1 Pseudobdellovibrionaceae bacterium | reverse complement strand
AGTTCGCTACTCGCGGTTCGGTCTTGAAGCCGACCTTAACAAAGCCGTAGTTAGGTGCCTCGAGAAGGGCGGATTAGCCAAAGTTGTGAAAATCGGCGGTAACAACGTTGATGCCTGCGAGCGGGCGTATCGGGCCTACGGTGGAAACGCACTCGAGACTGTAGCGCCGATCGTGCCACATAGCACTGTCCACATGCGTTTCAAAGAAACCGCCGAAGAAAGCGGGCACGGTGTCGCGACGGACCTCACCATTGATATGATTTCTTATTCGAAGGGTTCGGGTATTTAGACACAAAGCTCTCGAGCGAGAGTTTAACGACGCCGACTATCGTTTGAAAGTTCACCCCACTTATCCAAAAGTATGCTGAAGGAGGCTCCCGAGATTGGGCGGGGCTGGAGCATGCTGATTGCTCATGCTGGGGAATGCTGATTGCCTAGGTCATTGAGATGTCGTCGCTTTCTGTAGACCAGGCGCTGTTAGGTCTGTTGCGATCTCCGATTTTTGAAAGTGTTCAGGAACGAGGCCGAATGGATTTCGTCGACGTCGAGCTCGCTTTATTGAGACGGGGAAGTCTTGTGGGACCACTTCATCATGTGGGGTCCGTTTCATTGCTACGCGCATTCTATGAAGAGATGAAGATAGCTTTCTTTCTGATTTCCAGATAACGGGGAAAAAACTGAAGAGGTACATTCGATAACTCGAACTGCAGCTGGATTGAAGAGTCTTGGGAAGTGTCCTAGCAGTACTTCGCCTTTTCACTGACACTCGATTCGTCATTACCGCGGTGGAAAACGGTGGGGTTGTTCGCTCGGAAAAGCCCAAAGATCTCTTGTCGTCGTACTTTTTTCAGTCAGCTTTACATCCATCTCGATAATCCAGTTTCGATCAAATTCATGCACGACGCCGTTTGTATCTGTCACAGACAATCTTGATGTTTCACCGACATTTTCGATTTTGAATTCACCGTACACGGTAACTCGAGTTTGGTTTTTGGTTCTGAGTCTTATCAGGCCGTACTGACTTTTCGATTTTTCCGCGAGAACTCGCCACTGCGTCTTATCGGCGTTTACTTGCAGAGACTCCCACTTCAGCGAAAGTGGTTTCGTGTAAAGAGATTGTACGAGTGACGATGGCTTGATCCAGACGCTCTCGCCGGCGGCGTCGCTCCACACAACGAGATGTTCATCCGCAACGCTGGTCACTCGACCGGTGACCATTCGGGTCGGCGATGAAGGTGTTTCTCGAAACTCGATTGCGATGGCATCACCAATTCTTGATTGCTTAAAGAACTTGGGCAGCGCATCGGCTCCCTTTCGTTCGACTGCGCCTCGAAGGGCCATGCGGGCTCGCGGCAAGTTGCTCTCCTCACTATAAATATATTGAGAGCTTGTGCTCTTTGTTAGGATTGTCTCGAGCGAAGACTGGGCGGTCACGCTTGATTGAAAAGCCAGAATACCGTCAACTTGCGATTCCGGAATAGTGAAATGTCGTCCGCCCACCGACACGACGAGCTCTTTCGATTTTCCCGAAACCAAGTACGCTTCGAAAGACGTTTTGCCGTCAATATTGTAACCATCACGAAGGCTGATTAGTAAAGGTTGTCCCGTCATCGTTTCAACTTCAAAACCTGTCTGGCCAAGGCGAGGGAATACCACGGTAGCCGAAGACTCGCCCTCGCGAATCGAGTAGCCGGCTACAACGTCGCTTTTACCAAGGACTCGTGCAGATTTGTCGATCAGATTTTGGCGAAGAGCGCTAACCGCATCTTCCAACGAAGTCGGCGCTGAACCCTTTGCTGACGAAACAAGCTCACGCGAATCGAGCGTCACCGTTTGTTTCGATTTTTTATCAAAGACGTCGATTTTGGTTGCGGTCGGATCCTTCGGATTCGGAGTGTGAACCATGACTACGGTGCCCTCGACGGTCTGCGATTTGCCCGCGATTGACTTCCGATGAGATACGCGAATGGCATCGCCGAGTTTCGCTTCTTGAATCGTTTTTTCCCATTTCGATTGTCGAGGTAGGTAGTGCTGCGCAGATTCTATCGCATTTTCCCAGACAATCGCGGGCTCGTTGAACAGGCTGTGGCCCTCATCGATAGACACGTAGCGCGAACGTCCGTCTTTTGAGACACCTGCTTTACGCAAACGACCTGTTACAATTTTCCGTTCACCATTCGCGAGAGTTGCGGCTTTTCGCTCGATGACAACCCACGAGCCAATCGGAAGCGTTCCATCAAAGATCTGTGATGCGGTTAACGACCTGAAATCCGTGGCGTGCTTCGCTACCACGCTCTCTAGCTCGGGCAGATCCGCACGCTGCAGCTCTGCGATCAATTTTGATTTTGGATCGACCGTCTGAGTCGCGGTGGCCCTGTCGACGAGCAAATACTTAGTTGGCCACAAAGCGTTGTTGTGGCTCAGTTCACTCCACGGCACAAGGCGCAAGCCGTCGCCTGCGGAATCTTGTATCAAGATCATCGTTTCGCGCCCCGGAATTTCGAGGACACGCAACAGAAGAATTGCGTGCCCTAGTTGAGATTCACGACCGTCGACCGGCGCAAGGTAGTTCTTTGAAACATACTTGGACTCGGCAATTTCAGATGAGCCGCGAGGGGTTATCGAAACGTAATCGGTGGCGTACACTCGCTTAGCGTTGTAACTCATCACCACCGGCTTAGCGTCTCGGAGGTGTCGAAGAACCTCTTCCGCGAAATCTTTCTGAGACGCCGAAACCGTGCGTGCGGAAAAACCGTCTTCGAAGGCAAGGTTCTCGCTGACATCAGCAGTGGAACGGTTTTTTACGTAAAGATAGTCGCGAGCTCGCTAGTAGATTTCTTCGCGCTCCTTTTGAACTTGCGCAGATAAGCCGCGATCAAGCAGAGCAGGTAGATTTTGGTCGAGCTGAATTACGCAGTTCGCGTGCGAGTGAGCCGCGCAAGTTCCGTCGCGGTTGGGCGGCATCTGTGCGTACCAGTGATCCGTTTTCGGTGCTGCCACATTCTGATCTCGTCCCCAAGAGAGGGCCCGGTCGTCGATGTGATACCGCGTTTTTGTCGCCGGATCGTAGAGCAAGAGTTCGGGACCAGTATCGCCAATAGTTTTGCCAAGAAAAATCGTTTCAACCAGTTTCTTCTTCTTGGCTCCCGCCAGAATTATCGTCTCACCAAACTGCAGTTTTTGTTCTTCCACCTTCGCGCGCTTTAACAGCACTGCGAAATCGCGAGGGCAAGCGCCGTCCGTCGTCGCGGTTGAGCTTGTCGCGATGAGGACTAAGAAAAGAGTTAAGACTGATTGCATCACCTGTTCTAATCGGGATTTTGTGTTTCTCACAGGACGCGCCAAAGGTCGCAAAGTGGTTCTGAAGCGTCGAATACGGCAAGACACGTGTTCGCTGCGAAAACTGCCTTCGATTTTACTTAGGGTCCAGTTGACGGATCAAAATCAACCATCTACCGACGATTGCTCGACCCCCGGCCCTTGGCCTTGAACAGTCAAAGTGTCGGCTTGCGAATAGAAGTTCAGCCTTCGTAGAAATCCTATTTTTTCACAATTCGTATCTGGTACCAGATCGGAAAGTTTCCGCTCGCAGACGGCCTGGAATAATCTTCGATCACACCAGCAGTCATCAAGTCGTTTAGAAGAATCTCGAGATGCGGGTTCGTAACGATCGAGTCGATGCGCGCGGTACCGCCCGGCTTCAAATGTTTTAAGATGTTCGTGATAATCAGTTTTGTTTCGTTTTGGTCGGTTCTGCCCAAAACAAAGTCGACCGCATTACTCGAAACGATCTCGTCGAACTGCATGCGAATGCCGTCTGGCCCTACAAGGTTCAATTCCTGAAACGTGGCTCCGTGGTAGTTGTTAGGGTACGCAGAGACGAGGGCAGCCAACCGATCGTTGATGGCTTTATCTTGCTCTCGACGAGCTTCCAACTCTTCGGTCGAAAGCCGTAGATTGTAACTTGGGAAGGGATTTTGAAGTGGGTTGAAATACCGCAGGTCAGCAGCATGAATATTCGGAATGGCCTCGGTTCCGCGTAGTTTTCGAGCTCGTTCGATTAAGCCGCTGACAAAGCCTGCATAGCCTTCGCCAAGACTTAGCAGGCTTTTTCGGCCTGATATTACGTCGTCAACTTTCAGACCTGGGACAACGCCAATGACCCCTTGGGCACGAAACTCGAAGGGCAATAGTAACTCTTCGTAGGACCGATGGGTTGTGAACGTATGCACGGTAAATTGATCGAATGATCTTGAACCGTTCGGTTTCGAAGATGCAGTCATCCCGAAAAGAGCTTCGCACTGGGGTCGCGCGTGCGCACTCACCCGATCGAAACCCGAAAAGGTAATGAATGTGAACAAAATGGACATGTGCAAGCGGGTCAGCCTCGTGTTTATCATCGCTGGCTGCTCTTGGCGCAAAACTCGTGCCTCTTGGAGGCTTGCAGTGCGGAAGTTCGACGAACGTCCGGGTTTTGCGTTCATTTGAAACCACGCGAAGACGTAATTCGCCCACGCCAACAAAATCGATAAACTGTGAAGCGTTCAGCGAAAATAGGAAAATGGGAGTCGAAATCGAGCAACGAAACACGAAGGAATTACTTTGGCCAGCGATCGTACTCGGCCCGCAGGCGCTCTGGATTATTTTTCTGATATGGGGGCACCTCAATCTGTTGATGGTCGACTTGCCCGGACACATATTCAGCGCTGCCGAATTCGCCGACGGTCGCTTTCATCAGTTTTCGGATCGAACTTTTGATGGCGTCATTCATGGCCTCTTTTATCCTCCGCTCGAATCTGCAATTTTAAGTTCGCTTCATTATTTGATTGGCTTTGTCACAGATGACGTCGACTGGTTTGTCACGTTTCGAGTTTATCTTTCGGCACTTGTCGTCTTTCTGTTTGTCGCGCTGACGGCAATCGGACTCGAAATCAAAAGTCATCGGTCTCGAATTTTGTTCTGGATTCTCTTCTCGGTTCTTTTTCATTGGGAAAAGAGTGATCGGCTTTTCTTTCAAGGGCTTGGAGTTTACGACCTACTCGTCACCGGGCTTTCAAGCCAAGTTCTTTCATTTTGTTTCCTTCTTCTTCTGCTGGTTACAAATACGCGGCAAGACGATTCAAAATTTTTGATTCGTCCTATGCTGATGGCAGGAGTTGTACTCAGCCATTTGGTGACCTCGATCGTTATGGCGCTTTTTCTTATCTGTCTGATTGTCTTTGACGACAGAAGAATTGAGCGGCTGAAATCAACTGCCTTTGAGGGGCTATGGGCGCTTGGTTTGTCGGCGTTCTTCTGGATTCCATTCGTAGCGCATCGAGAGTTTTTGACGAGCTCGATGATTGTCACCTCGAC
>JALHOI010000241.1:1701-5362 GCA_022843085.1 Pseudobdellovibrionaceae bacterium | reverse complement strand
CCCGGTATTCGGACCAAGAGAAATGGTCGAGAGTGTCGATGTCGTGGGTCACACAAACGGCGAAGGGCGCCTCGCCGGGCCAAGTGGGTCGAACTTCGTTTCGCGCCAAGTCATCGATCCAAGGCTTTTCAACGTCGGACGCTCGCGAGAACTGAACATCCCAGTTTTGCCACTCATCGCGCGCCGAAAGTTGCGACCACTCTTCAGTGCGAGAGAGTGCCTGCGAAATTTCAAAGTCGAATTTTCTATCATCGAATAATGAAACGGCCTGATCAAAGAAGTCCGAAGGTTTCATCTTTAAACCCGATGGTTCGGAAGGCGCGAATTCAATTCCAATGCATGAAGCCCGTGGTGCGAAAGGTAACGAACAAAATCACGATGTTGCGGTTGATCGGATCGTAGCGAAAATCTTTTTTCTTCTAAGGCGAGGAACGAGGCCTTGATACGGCTGAGGTCCGTTTTCGCCGACGTTTCGACGAGGTAGAAAGTTTCGCCGCTTAAGTCTTCCGGTTGCACGGGCGTATCCCGAGCCGAAAGATACTTCGCTTTGAGAGGCTCATTGTAGTGATTTCTCGACTTCAAAATCGTGAGTTCCTTCCACTGAAATGATTCTCGCTGCCAATCATTGAAACTCGAAACCAGTTCAGCGAGAAGCAGCTGACGATTTTCTGCTTCAACGGGTGCGGGCCATACACCTGCACCACTCTTCAGAATTTTTGCGGGCACGCCTGCCGCAAGCGAATTCGACTCGATATTTTTTGTAACGAGCGACCCCGCGCCGATGGTCACATTGTCACCGATAGTCACGCCTGGCATGACGATAACGTGCCAAGGTAGCCAGACGTTTTTTCCGATCGCGGTCGACGCGTACTTCACGGGGTAACCTTCAAGACTCGATTGCCAGCTGCCGTGAGTCCAAATCATCGAATACCCGCCGACACCGCTGCCGGACCCAATATGCAGACCGAAGGTCGTGTTCAAAATGCAATATGGGAAAATCCAAACCCCTTCGTCAAGTCGAAGTGCCGATTGCGGAAACTCACCGCCTTCGCACTTCACGCCCTCGTCAATTTGTACGCCATCACCAAATTCGACACGCTTGGCATGAATCGAGACCGACGGGCCAATCAAAACAGAACTGCCGAAGTGGATTTCGTCTGCAAAAATGCGCGAGCCCGAGCCGACATCGACACGACCTGTGGCCTCAAGAGAACGGGCGATCAGAAGCCCGCCTCGCCGAACGTGCACTTTACCGCGTGCCGCCGAATGCGCGCACCAAAGCCAAATCGTGGTTGGCAAACCAAGTTTGAAGAAGATTGCGGCCAGAGTGTTAAACAGACGAACTCTCATCTGTAGACATTTATCCCAGTTCCCCCTAGCTTCAGTCTATGCGAATCTTGCACCTTCCAGTTGTGGCGGGACGCCAAGCTTGGGGTCTCTCTCGTGCCGAACGGCGGGCTGGTCACCAAAGCGACTTCATCGCATTTGAACAAACGTTTGGGAAACTTCCTGCCGACCGCATCCTCTTCGATGCGGCCGACGGCGTTTTAGTTCAGGAGTACAAACGCTGGGCGCTTTTTTTGTCTTCGGTGTTTCGCTACGATGTTTTTCATTTTCATTTCGGGCAAAAGTTTTTCGTACTTTTTCCACGCGCCTTCAAAACCGGCGATTCACCGGCCCAGCGGCTTATGCGGCTGGCTTACTGGACATACGCGCTGATCGTGGGTCGACTCGATGTCTTCGTGCTGCGACTTCTTCGAAAAAAAATCTTTATGACGTATCACGGCGACGACATTCGGCAAGGGGATCGCAGCCTTCAACTTTATCAGTTTTCGATCGCGCAAGAAGTCGGTTCTGACTATTACGAAAGCTACACGGATGAACGAAAGCGACGCATGGGTCGCTACTACGGCCAAGTCTGCAAACAAACTTACGTCGTGAGCCCCGATCTTCTATCGATGGCGCCTGAAGGAGCTAAACTCGTTCACTACACAGGGGTGCATCCGAACGAGTGGCCGGTCATTACCACGCGGCCACAGAATCGGCTGGTGATTGCGCATGCCCCCACACATCGGCTTGCCAAAGGCACTCGTTTCATCGAGGCGGCTGTTACATCATTAAAATCGCGTGGATTCGAATTTGATTTCATCACGATCGAAAAAATGGCGAACGATGAAGCCCGCAAGATCTACGAAACGGCGGACGTGGTGATCGACCAGCTTCTCGCAGGTTGGTACGGCGTGTTTGCGGTCGAGCTTATGGCGATGGGAAAACCGGTCATCGTTTATGCACGCGACGAGGAACTTGCACGCGAACCGATTGAATTTCAGAAAGAATTCCCGTTGATTCGCGCTTCGCCGGCAACGATAGAAGCCGTCCTTGAAGACGTGATTCGAAATCCCGCGCGGCTGCGAGAGATTGGTCAACGATCTCGAGCGTTTGTTGAACGCTGGTACCAGCCCGACGAAATCGCAGCTCGAGTGATCGAGGATTATAGATCTTAGGCAAGTGACTTTAGCGTCACGGCCGCAAGTTCGTAAGTCGCATCAGACATGTTTTCTTTGCAGCACGCCCGCAAAAGCTCGCGCGGTGACGTTTCGAGCGGAAGAATTGTCTGACCACAGGCGCAGACTCGCTTCATTTCGCCAGCGGGGTGACCGATCACCAACGTAAATGGGGGCACATCTTTCGTCACCAATGCGCCGGCGCCGATCATCGCGAATGCGCCAACTTTGATGCCGCAGCGAATGACAGCGCCTGCGCCAATCGACGCTCCATTTTCGACGACCGTTTCGACAATCTTCCACGTTTTATTTCCGACCCGAGGCAACTGATCATTGGTAAATACGACAGCGGGGCCGACGAAGCACCACGAGCCGATCTTTACACCCGCGTAAATATTAACTTGGTTTTGTATGCGCGAGCCTTCGCCGATCGTCACGCCGACGTCGACGTAAGAATCTTTGCCGATGCTGACGCGTTCACCCAGCACCGCGCCCGGGCGCACTTGAGCCAAGTGCCAAACCTTGCAGCCTGCGCCAAGTTTCGCACCGCTCTCTACGAACGCAGAAGGATGCACGAAGGTGTCACTCATGTTGCGAGCTCCATTCGACGATACGATTCGATAAACGGTTTTGAGGCATTTTCCCAGGTGAAGTCGCGCCACTTCAGATCGAGCGACGCCCGCGCCTTGGCCCATCGATCCTTTGAAGGGTCTAACATTTCATCGATGGCCAAAGCGTAGTCGTTCGGTTCTCGCAACGGGCGCGTTAAACCAAAGCCATTGTCGTCGATCGTTGTTTTCACATTCACAAGCTCGCTGCTACCGATCATGGGTGTTCGTGCCATGATGAATTCGTACATTTTGTTGGGGCTTGAAATGATCGTGTTCAAGTTTGTCGGCTGGTAGGGCATGATGCCGACGTCCGCCGCCTCAGCCCACGAGATCACTTGATCCCACGGAACGGGCGGAAGAAAATGGACACGGTCTTGAAGCCCCCGCGATTTCGCCAGCGCCTTCAGGTCATCGATCTCGGGCCCCCATGAAAGAAAAACGATATGAGGTCGCGACTTCGACAAGGCAACGCCCTCGATTAACGCGTCGATATTGCGAGCGCGGCTAACATAGCCTTGAAAAATCAAAATTTTCTCGGCCATCGGA
>JALHOI010000241.1:0-1691 GCA_022843085.1 Pseudobdellovibrionaceae bacterium | reverse complement strand
CATCGGAATTTTGAGCCGGTCGCGAATCTGGGTCGAACGCTGTTCAGAAACACCATCGGGTGTCGTTGCGTTCGTCAGACACACATACGGGAAATCGCCGTAGTCCTCGCGCATGCGTGCCGCCTGTTGATCATTAATCAAAACAACGAGGTCGGCGTGCCGAATCAAGGCCCCTTCGACTCGCTTGAGGTTCGCTTGCGCCGCGGGACTCATCCCCGGCAGATAGCAGTAAAGTTCGTGCGCATCGTAGACAAGCTTTGAGTGCTTTTGTTTTTTTAAAAAAACTCCAAGCGCAAGAGTCGGAAGATCGTGCACATGAATAACGTCGTACGACTCATCTCGCGTGGCGCGAATCACCTCTTGCTCCCAGCTGTCCGGAACAAACCGCTCGGTGTCGCGAGCAAGCCATGCAGCTTTCAAGAGGCGTGTCGCCTCTTGAAATCCAAACTGATTTGACATGAGCCCAAGCAGGCTTTGCATTGCAAAAATCTGAGCCCGCGAGAGCGAATTTGCACCGGACACAAACTTAAAACCGAGAGACGGTTGAAGCAGGACCGAAAGTAGTAGGCCAAGACGTCGACCAACGAGAGGTGCAAACCGATCCCGCGACCTCAATATCTGAGTACTATCGCCGAACGCTTGGTCTTCAAATCGACGAACTTGGAATGATTCGATTTCGGGCCAGTCATTGGTACTCGAAGAAGATGCGATGAGATTTACCTGATGACCAAACGGCTGCAGCGTTGTCGCCTCGAGGACGATTCGGCGATCCGTGATACTACTTCGATCAATCATCAGAATTTTCACGGGTTAGATCCAACCTTTAGTACGTAGCAGTTGAACAATCCGTTCAGATGCACGCCCCGAACCGAACAGGGCCTGTGAGGCCATCGGCGGTGCCGGAGTTAGGCGATCCAGCGCTTGTTCCATTGTCGCATGATTGCCTTTTGCGATCTGCGCCCAACCTCTCTCGAGGAAGTCATGCCACGTATCGACTTTAAAAAACATCATGGCTTTCGAACCCGACCAAACCGCCTCGCGAGAAAGCCCACCCGAATCGGTAAATACCGTTTTTGCGCCGCCCACGAGACCAAGCATCTGAAGGTACGACACCGCAGGAATGAAACGAATGGATTCAAAATCCGGGTTCTTCTTCAATTCGGTCACGAGACCGGTGATTCTAGGGTGAAATGGAAAAACGCTCTTCACGTCAGTTTTCGCTATGAAGGAAAGTATTTCTTCGAAGCGTTTCAAATTCATGACATCGGTATTTTCGGGCCGATGCAGAGTGATTAAATTGTAATGACGCTCTTTTAACGAAAGTTCTTTAAAAACCGAAAAGTCGGCTTTCGATTCGTAGTGAATAAAGTTGTCGAGCAAAAGATCGCCGGTGAGTTCGCTTTTGTCGACAAGGCCCTCGTGTCGAAGGTTGTCGAGTGCGCGGGGAATCGGCGCCGCATTCAACTCGCAGGCGTGGTCGGTCAAAATGCGGTTGATTTCTTCGGGCCGGTCGCGGTCGAAGTCTCGAATGCCCGCCTCGACGTGAAGTAACGGGATTCGCAGTTTCGAAGTGACAAGAGCGGTGGCCAGAGTCGAGTTGGTATCCCCATCGACGATGACAAAATCGGGTTTCACTTCAAGCAGCGCGGCTTCAAGTCTGATCATGATCTGCGCCGTTTGATTGGCGTGCG
>JALHOI010000240.1 GCA_022843085.1 Pseudobdellovibrionaceae bacterium | reverse complement strand
GTGCGAAGAATATTCACTTCTTTCTCAAAAACGATGTGCCGAAGCAGAAGCGCGCGGTGTCTTTACCGAAGAAATCTCGGCGGTTGTCGTCGAAACACGAAAAGGCCCTGTTACGATTTCGAAAGACGAACATCCAAAACCCGGCGTGACTCTCGAGAAGTTGAAGGCGATGAAAGCGACGTTCAAAGACGGCGGCACGGTCACGGCCGCAACCGCCAGCGGAATTGTCGACGGCGCTGCGATGTCTCTCTTGATGAGTGAGGCTGAGGCGAAGAAACGGGGCCTGAAGCCATTGGCGCGGCTCGTGTCTTGGGCTTCGGTGGGTTGTGACCCAAAAATCATGGGTATTGGTCCCGCGGGTGCGATTCGCAAGGCCCTGTTGAAGGCGAACCTCACCTTGAAAGATATGGATCTTATCGAAGTGAACGAAGCGTTCGCTGCACAGTTTTTAGCCGTTGAAAAAGAGCTGGGGCTTGATCGCGCGAAGACGAACGTGAATGGCGGAGCCATCGCGATTGGTCATCCGCTGGCTGCAAGCGGAACTCGAATTATGAATAGCTTAGCTTACGAGCTCGGACGTCGATCGAACGCGGGTCAGTCGGCTCGATACGCCGTTGGTTCTGCCTGCATCGGCGGCGGTCAAGGTATCGCGATCGTGATTGAAAGGATGTCGTAATGGCCGATAACATGGATGCGAGTTTTAAGCTTTCCGAACGCACAGCCCTTTTGACAGGGCCTTGTACGACCATCAATCAAGCGATCGCGACGAAGTTAACGTCGCTTGGCTGCAACATCGCACTGGTTGATCGCAACATCGAAAGATCAACAAGGTTCGCAGAACAACTGATGAACGAGCGCGAAATCAACGAGCGCTACGGTCGTGCGGTCGCGATTCAAGCCGACCTCTCAAAGTCGCATCACGTTCAAGACGCAGCTTCGCGCGCAGCCGAGTCATTCGGTGGGCTTGATGTTTATATCGACGGTCTGATGACAACCGATGTTCGGGAATTTCGCGAACCGACCGCCCTTGACGACATCGATCGATTGATCGACGTAAATTTGCGGTCGCCCCTTATGATGACCCACGCTGTTTTGAAGTTTCTCGAAGGGCGAAAGCGCGGTCGCATTATCTACCTTCAGCACGACATCGTTCGTCTCGGCATCGAGAAAAACGGGTTGCTCGCGGCGACTCGAGGTGGTCTGAGCGACTTCGCAAGAACGCTGGCGCGCGAGGTTCAGGTCAGTAACGTGACCGTGAATGTTGTCAGCATCGGGGTGAGCGAAGAATTTTTGATTCAGCAGACGAACCCTCCCGGAGCACCCGGTGCGCGCGGTCAAGGAGCTGCCACTACGCCCAACAAGGCTTCGATCAACGATTCGCTCGCGACACTCAAGCAGGCGTTTCCGCGTGCCTCGATGGTCGACCCCGATCGAGTTGCAAACTTGATCGCATTTTTATCAAGCCCGCTTGGTGCCGCGATGACGGGCCAAACTATCGCTGCTAATCATGGACTTGCCTAGGCATTGTCGAGCACGGGTAAACGCCGCTCTCACGGGTCGAGTGGTTCAAAAGCATCACGGTGCCAAGCTCTCCCACCTGAAGGGCTTCTTTCGAAATGATAAGTCGAACGTCGCCCGAGACACCCAGAAGCCCACCCACCAAAAAAAGTGCGCCGCTCGACGTCGACTTGATGTCGAGAGACTTGACCGTGCTTTTCTGCGAATCCCGATTTGATTTGTCGGTCGCATCGACTTCGATTTCGGTACTCGAGAGAACCTTGATTCTCAAAACCACTGGAAGCCCATCGTCGACGTCGCGGCCTGCGCAAGCGAACGTGCGTAGACTGCTCTGAGCCGACGCCGTCTGCGGTACTGAAAGACCGAGGCCAAAGGCCGCGAGTAAGCACGAACTGATCAAGAATTTTACACGCGGGTAAGATGCCAAGACTGCCTCCGAACCTAAAGTCATCTGCAAGGCATCGCAAAGGCCGGACCAAACCCTGGAACTCCAGGTTATGCGAGACAACACGCTTCGGGCACACTTTAGAGACCTCAGCACGTGACTTTGAGGAGTGACACGATCTTCCTTACACACGCGGCGCCGAAAGACGTCGCTGACCTCGGTCTGCCGAACTACAAAACGAGTCCGCTTTAGGGCGAACGTTTTCGCGCCTCGTCTGTCAATAAACTCGACAGAACTTTTCCGAGGGCCGACCGCGGAATTTCTTCGACGAAGATGATTCGAGCCGGAACCTCGAACGGAGCAAGTACTTTGCGAAGTTCATTTCTAACGAGTTTGCCCGCCTCTTGCGTTTCGCTCGCTTGCTTTGGAACTTTGCCGGTCTCGCACATCATCACAAGTTCATTTTCAGTGCGTGCGTTAGGTACTGCGACGACCCACGTATGGTTTCGAAGCGGCGCCAGCTTTTCGTGTGCAAGCACAACGTCTTCAATTTTACTTCGAACACGAACCAGATCGACGAGTTCGCCGAGTACCTTGACCGTCTCGCCATCGCGACCAAGAATTTTTAGCACCTGTTGCTGTTGTCTTGGTGCCGGCAAGGCCTCAAGCGAGGCACGATCAGCTGTCTCGAACCAACCATCTGCGCCCACAGGTTGCTCAAGCACGGGTCGCATGTTGCGGTCGAAAAAGATTCTTGCAGTCAGTAGCGATTTTGAACGTAGCCAAAGTTTTTGTTGATCATCGACACGAACTTCGACGTGATCTAAAACTTCAAGACGGCGGCCGTCAGAACCTACTTGCGCTGTGGCGACCTGCGAACAGCATTCGGTCAAACCGTAGCTTTGCAAAATCGGCCATCCAAGCTCGAGCGCTTTTGCGTGAAGCGATTCATCGAGACGACCTCCGCCAATCACAATCGCTCGAACGGATTTGGGGGACTTCAGTTCGGCTGACAACAAATCGTAAAGCTGTGTCGGAACTAGCGACAGAAGCGTTATTTTCTCTTTGACGAGCCACGCATGAAACACCCGTGCGTTCCAAGCTTCAGAAAATTCTGTGACGCGCGAATCACTGAGTTTCGCGCGCAGCGGAATTGAATAACCGCCCACGTGAAAAAGCGGAAGCGCAAGACCCCAGACATCCTTCGACGTGACCCCGAGTCTGCGATTTACCGCCATCGCGGATTCTTCAAGCGCCACCTTGGAGAGTAAAATGATTGAACCAATGCCCCCCGAAGTTGATCCGCTGGTCGATATACCGATGGCTTGATTGAAAAGCTCGGGCGACTTCTTCGAACACTTATCCCATGCCGAATTCAACGCTCGCGCGGCGTCACGCCCGCCGCGTGGATTTACTAAAAGACCTTCAGTTGGATACTCAGTCATGTCTTAACCTTTCACGGCCAGCGTTTCCCAACGCAACCGACGAAGCCAGGGTGAATGTAACCCGGCTCCGACTCCGTTGCCCACGACACGTGAGCCCCGCACCTGCTTCGACTTTAACAGAACTTTAGTCGCTTCGTCTTCTCGGTATGCGCCATGAGACATGCACCCATGTACTCCGTCAGGAACAAGCTGAAAAGCGCGCGACGCCGCCCAGAGATTGCCGATCGGGTGACCAAGAATCGACGTAACGACGACCTGCCGACCCAAGGTCTGCGCGAGAATTGCTCGAGCATCGTCTTGCCAGGCCGGCTTGTGAATCAAAACCTGGGCCGCACCGGTTGAAAACATCTCGGCCAGCGAAGCCGTTATCGTCGCTTCGACGCCTCGGTCATGAGTGCCGCGGTCGTAGGCAATATCGATTCCAGTTTCGCTGTGAAACGCTGACCATTCTCTCAAATTAAAAGGAAATGGATCTTCAATAAACTCAAGCGACTCACGAATTCGAATCGGTAGGCCATCAAGAAACGTCAGAAGTTGCTCGCGCGTCCATCTTTCGTTGACGTCAAGACGTAGCCCAATTCCCCAATGTGACGCCATTCGCGACAACGCCAATGCTTCGACTTCGGGTTCGTGTCGCCCGATTTTAATTTTGATCGCAGGACATGTCGAACGGCGGGCCTGAAGTATATCGTACACGGCCAAGTCGGTAGGGTCTGTCGCGAGCGCATGATTGACGATGGAGCCACCGACAAGCGGTCGACCTTCGCTTACAGCAAGAGCTTCGTCGCGTGCTGCATCGAAAGCTCGCTGTAAAGTAAACGAAACCGGATTCATCGTCGAAAGGTCTTTTAAGAAGTCTTCAAGCGCAGGGTCGCCGTACTCCTTCCAAGGAAACAGATCTGCAAGACCGGGTTCTGCGAGGTCTTTGAATGTGACTCGCAAGAGAGCACCGACCCGAGGTAAAGCACCGGTTCGGCGAGGTTTCATTGTGTAGCGATGAACCTCGACTTTAGAAGCTAACTGCACGGTCGTCACGTGTAAGACCCGCCAATCCAAAGTGCGGTTGCCAGCAGAAAGCCGAATGAAAGTTGAAGCCCGGCCGCGCGAGCGAGATACCGATTCATGATCGGGCCAGGCTCGGTTCGCCAAACTGCGATTGCAAGCGGCACTCCGATAAGCGCTGGCAGAGCCATGAAAATTAATGAAGCGCCGAAAGGGCCGTACATTGACCATAACAAAAACGGAATCGCGATCATTGCGATGATTTCGAATTTGGCGAACCGAGCTCCGAATCTTACGGCCAGCGTTTTTTTTCCAACGAGACGATCTTGAGGGGAATCGCGAAGGTTGTTGATCGCGATCAACACCGTCGCAAGGCACCCCACCTGCACGCCGGCGATCAAAGCGTGATGATGATAGCTTTGCGTGTGCAGAAAGTAAGTTCCGCCGACGGCGATAACTCCGAAAAACAAAACAACAAAAAGGTCGCCAAGTCCGAGGTAAGCCAGCGGAAACGGTCCACCCGTATAGCTGTAAGCCAAAAATAGCGAAACGACGCCAATCGCGACGATCGGCCAACCACCCAAAAGCACAAGAGGAATTCCAAGCGCCAGTGCGACAGCAAGACAGACGAAGCCGCCGGTCATAACTTGATTGCGGGTGAGTAGTCCCGACTGCGTGACACGTGTCGGCCCCGTACGGGTCGCTGTGTCGGCTCCTTTATCAAAGTCGATGGCGTCGTTGATTAAGTTCGTTGCAATCTGGATGAAGAATGACGCAAGAAGCGCGGTGATGGAGATCCACCACTGCACCTCGTACCCGTTCGCTTTGACGAGTGCGGTCGCAACTACGACCGGCACGAGGGCCGCCGTCAGCGTTTTCGGACGAAGCGCCAAGAACCAAGCTTTCATAGCATGGACGCTAACTCTGAAGCCGGCCTAGGGCAAACGAGGAAACTTCGAGTAGTTCGGCTTTCGCTTTTCGAGGTACGCAGTTTTGCCCTCGCGCCCTTCTTCGCTCATGTAGTAC
>JALHOI010000239.1 GCA_022843085.1 Pseudobdellovibrionaceae bacterium | reverse complement strand
GGCTCTTTGCAACGCTCACAAACGCGTCCAGCTAGTCGCTGTGCCAGAACTAATGTCACGGTCGAGGTGATGACATAAGGCGCGACGCCCATGTCGAGCAAACGTGAGACTGTTCCAGGCGCGTCGTTGGTATGCAAGGTCGACAAAACCAAGTGACCGGTTGACGCAGCTTTGAAGGCAACTTGTGCCGTGGTTAAATCTCGAATCTCACCCACGAGAATGACGTCGGGATCTTGACGAAGAAACGAACGCAGCGCATCGGCAAAATCGAAACCAATCTCGGCGTTGACTTGAACCTGGTTGATTCCGTCAAGGTTGAATTCGACCGGATCTTCAGCCGTTGAAATATTGATCTGCGGGTCATTTAAAGACTGAAGCGCTGAATACAAAGTCACGGTCTTACCAGAGCCGGTGGGCCCCGTGACCAATACAAGCCCTTGCGGTTCGTTGATCTTTTCTCGGAAGGCTTTTAGATCGTCTTCCTCAAAGCCAAGCTTCGTCATATCAAGCTTGAGGTTTCCTTTGTCGAGAAGTCGCATAACGACTTTTTCTCCAAAAAGAGTCGGCAAAACGCTGACACGAAAATCAACTTCTTGCCCGGCTGCAGTTTTCACCTTGAGGCGACCATCTTGGGGCTTACGGCGCTCGGCGATATCAAGACGTGACATGATTTTCAGACGGCTTGTGAGCCCCGCTGCAACGCCGGGTGGCGGTTGAATTTTTTCGTGAAGCAGGCCATCGATACGAAAACGCACACGAAAGCGTTTTTCGTACGGTTCGATATGAATGTCGGATGCTTTCAGCTTAATCGATTCGGCCAACATGATGTTGACGAACTTTACGATCGGCCCCGATTCGCTGTCTTTATCAAGCGCAAGCGCTTCAAGCGACTGGGTAAAGTTCAGCGCTTCTTCTGAAGTCTCCATTTCATCGACAAGTCGACCCATGTCTTGGCCGCGCTTGTAGTATTTCTCGATAGCTTTCGCGATGGAGTTCTCGGCTGCAACGACGACTTCAATTTTACATTTAGTAATGAACCGCAAGTCGTCACGAACGAATAAGTTGGAGGGATCAGAGAACGCAACGACGAGTGTGTCGCCCGCGCGCGAGACCGGAATGACTAAATGCTTTTCACAAATTTCACGAGTTACAGATGCGAGCGCAACTTCATCGATCTCGAAGTGTTCGAGGTCGACCGCCGGAACATTGTATTGAGACCCAAGGAACTCGGCGAGTTCTTTGTCATTCATGTGACCAAGGCGAACGAGTGCCGAAGTCAATCGGCCGCCGTTTCGCTTCTGGTCGTCACGTGCTTCGGCTAATTGGATGGCCGTAACTTTTCGTTCAATGACTAAAAGTTCGCCGACCGTTTTCTTCGCACCGATTCCAGAATTCGAACCACCGGGACCAGCCGAGCCAGTACCTGACCCACCACCAGAAAATGACATGCCCACTCCACCGAACCGCGACGAATTATTCGAGCCGCTCTTCAAGTTATTCTATAAAGAATGTGCGGGCGGGGCATCTAAGCATGTTCGACGTCCAGACCTATGACGGGGACATTTCGAGCTGTTCAACTAGCGACTCGGGCCTTCGTCCAGCCTGAGCGAGTAATCCCGGCACAGCGTCGAGTAATAGAACATCGCGCCAAGATCGAATTAAATCCGACGAAAGAATCTGCGCACCAGCATTTGCGATTTCCTCGGCGTGGCCTCGCGCCGTCGCCGCGTTTGTCCAATCGATCCAGATTCCGCGCTTCTGCAAAAAGTTGAGGTACGAAACATCCTCAAGAAACAAATCTTCGCTGTCATCAATCAGATTAATTGCAATCGAACATTCATTTGGAACTTGGGTCAGTGTTGCGCGAGGAACGGCCTGAATATCAAAACCGAACAGACGCCTTCGCAAAATCTGCACCATGTAATCAGCTTTTTTATCATCGGGGTCCACTATCAAGAGTCGCTTAAATCCGAGCCGCGACAGGGCCGCCGCCATAGATCTGGATTCTTCGCTGGCACCAAGAATGATCGCCGCGCTCGATGTGTCGCAATCAGGCTTAAGTGACGCGAAAGCTGACACGAACGACGTCGCGAGCACGCCGATACCTCGCGGCGGTTGAATCAGATTCGAAGGACCAAGCAATTCAACAACGATACCGTCTGCACATCCAAGAACCGCCGCGTCTGAAGCCACGCGACCCTTTGAACCCAGCCAAGTCAAAACTTGCGTTGTCGCACGACCAAAAAGCCTAACAAGAGTCGGCGCATCGAGTGAGAATTCTCGAAGCTCTTCAAGCGACGCCAACGATTCAAATGACAGAGGCTGACACACTGTTCGTAATCGCCCGGTTCGAGCTTGATCGGCCTTATCTTCTCCGACCGTACGAATATGAACGGGCAGACTCATTGGGACAATCCCTCGGAACTCAAGATTTCAAGTCCTCGCTCGATATCGGCTCGAATCTGGGTCACAAGCTGAGTCGCACCGTTAAATTTTTTCTCGTCGCGAATACGCTGAACAAATCCCAGTTCGATGGTCTCGCCATAAAGGTCGCCGTCGCTCAAACCGTCGTAGTGCGGAAGGTGGGCTTCGATGTGTAAAACCACAGGCAAGCCCGCGGCTCGCGACAGTTCATCAGCGGTTTCTTCGAACGTGGGGTTTCTTCCGACATTAACCAAAGCAGCTAAATTTTTGCCGCGAACTTTTGCTAGAGCTGCATATACGCCCGGCTTCACACCTGACTCGACGGTCGGCTCAATATTGGCGGTTGGTATTCCGATCGTTCGACCGCGTCCTGCCCCCTTACGCACCATTCCTCGAAGCATGTACGGTCGACCCAAAAGTGCGCGAGCGACTTCAGGCCTTCCATCTGTAATGGCCTGTCGGATACGCGTGGACGACACAATTGTTGGCTGCCCGTCCACTTCGATCTTCACAGGAGGCACAACTTCAACATCAAAAATTTTCGAAGTCTCGAAGCCTGGTGGTTCGGCATGCGCGTTCAGAAAGTCGATACCACCGGCGCGGTTGGCTCCGAAACTGAAGTCGTAACCGACAACGACAACCCGAGGACCAAAGGGCTTAATGACATTTTCGATCAAAAATTTTTCAGGCGTCAGCTGAGAAAACGTCCGCGAAAAGGGTTCGACGACAAGGAGGTCAACACCAAGTTTTTCAAGCTGCTGGCGGCGGTCATCGGCGTCAAACAGTCGTCTCAGACGAAGCTCAGGCCGCAAGACCATCAGCGGATGTGGTTCGAACGTAAAAACGACCGACGGCACCCCGAGGTCTCGGGCCTTCGCTACAGCCCGACGAATGAGCTCTTGGTGCCCAATGTGAACGCCGTCGAAATTTCCAATCGTAAGTACGGTCGGTGCACCGAATGACGAGTTTTGGGCCGTAAAAGCCGCAACACCATCATAGGATGCCAGAGAGGATGCCAGAGAGGATGTCAGAGAACCCGCCTTTGCGTTCGATTCTTCAGCCTTCATAAGTCGATTACCGTACCACTCATGGACAAGCCCCCCGAGTCTTGCTACATAGCGTTATGGTCTTCGAAGGGTTTTTCAGAAGAATGCAGAACGCCGGCTTCCGTCGGCGATCGCTTCGCGGCGCGTGGTTGCGATTTTGGCGGAAGCGCTCAATTGCCTCACGCGCGCTGCTGTGCTGGGCCGTCGGCGCGATTCTGATTACCATCGACCAGGGCAGCACTCACGACCTGCGCTATCGGCTTCGTGGCCCCCGGCCTGCATCTCTCGATTCTCGCATCGTGGTCATCGACGTCAACGAGCGCGACTGGATGGCACTTGACCCGCAGATTCGAAACATTTTGAGACCACTTAAAGAGGTCTCAAGCGGTGGCGACTCACTTTTCTGGAGCACTGGCCTTTGGGAAAAAGTTCTGTCGCGCGTCTTGGCCGACCTGCCGCTAGCTGTTGGAGTGACGTTTCACTTCGGCGAAGGCGTTCGAACGGGAAAACTTGGGCCGGCGACCCGAGCCCTGTTCGAGGATCCTCGTGTCGTTTGGGGGGCTGATCTCGACAGCGCAGGCCGCGCTTTGATTCCTGTATTTGCGTCGACCTACAACCGAAACGTCGCGATCCGAAGCCTGCGTGTCGATGATGACGGAACATTACGGCGCTACTTCCGTTCGCTCGTTCAGATTCCTCATATGGGAACACGGCTTGCTGAAATCGCGACCCTCGCAGACCGACCTCGCGCACAAAGCGTCGGAGAAGTTCGGACAATCGAGAGTTCAAGCGATACTGACCGCGGAATTTTCGATGCTAGATCAGCGTCAGACACGCCGGTCGAGATCAACTACCTCGGGGCCGCGGGTTCGTTTCCAACGGTTTCGGTTCGAGATTTACTTGAAAGCCGCGTTCCGCCCGAGGCTTTTCACGGAAAAATCGTGATCATCGGCAATCGCACCGATGCGAGCGAACTCTACTCGACACCGCTGGGTAGAATGAGTCGCAGTGAGGCCATCGCAAACATCACTGACAATCAACTGCGCCAAAAGGAGCCCCGTCGAATTGCACTGTGGATTTCGTTCCTGATATCGGGAGTTCTCGTTGCTGCAGCGGTCGTCTTTATTCTCAATTATCCGCAGCCAGTTGTGATTTTCGGAATCGTTCTAGGTGCGTTAGGATGGCTCTCACTTTCGGCGTGGCTTTTTGATTCACTTGCATTTTGGATTCCCGCCGTCGGGCCGGTCGTTCAGATCGCTGTCACTTACATCGTGTTTCTCAGTCATCAGGTGTCGGCCAATGAAGCTCGAAATTGGCGACTCGAGCAAGATCGAAGGGCCGCTGAAGAACTTGAACAGCTCAAAACGAACTTCGTCAGCATGATGAGTCACGACCTCAAAACTCCAATCGCAAAAATTCAGGCAATTTGCGATCGACTGCTCTCGCGGGCTAGCGACGGTGAACTTGCCGATGATTTGCGCAATCTTAGAAGGTCATCCGAGGATTTAAATAGGTACATCCGCAGCATTCTGCAGGTCACTAAAATCGAAGCGCGTGAATTCGCAATTACGCGTGAACCACTCGACATTAACGAATCAATCGAGCGCGTTCTTGTAAGGCTTCGCCCGCTCGCTCGAGAAAAAAACATCGATATTCGCGAAATTTTGGAGCCGCAGTTTTCTATTGAAGCTGACTCCACACTTCTTGAAGAGATGATCCACAATCTCGTCGAAAACGCCGTGAAGTATAGTCCGCCGCGAGGCACCATCACCGTGACATCGACTGAAGAAGACAACTTTGTGGTTGTGACCATCCGAGATACTGGCCCGGGCATTCGAAAAGAAGATCAAGAGGTCGTCTGGAATAAGTTTACACGGGGTCACAAGGCGCACACGACTGCGAGCGGATCTGGCCTTGG
>JALHOI010000238.1:1272-5396 GCA_022843085.1 Pseudobdellovibrionaceae bacterium | reverse complement strand
GCTCTTCCGATCTCGAGAGTACGATCTTCCAACCCCGCGCAGACATTTTAAGGTTCGGGTCATTGAGTTCAAGGCCTGCACGCAAAATTTCAGATTTGTCTTGGATCTCGAGCTGCACGGGGCGACTCGTCAGCTCGCGCCCCGAAATTGAAACCGAAACGACTCGCGCAAAGAAGTTTCCGGCTTGTGCCAAGGTCAAATCGAACTCGCGATTTCGAGTTTGAAAACTTTGGTCAATTTTTTGAAAGCTCTCGTCGCCCGATAGCTCGAGTCGATGCATCGTCGAAAGACCGCGACTGCGCCACGCAAACCAGCGACGACCCATTCGCCGCAGCTGATCGGGCATTTCGCTTTCAACGACGTTGAGTGCCGTGAAGGCAACGGCCTTTTCAAGTTCTACGAGACGAACAAACCATGCCCCTGGACTTCGATCACTAAAGTCTACGGTCGCTTGAGGAGCACCGCTCGCAGGGTGCGAAAATAGAACTTGATTGAAAGCCGGGTCGCGCGCGAATTCAAGAGTCGCGTTTGTTGAAGCAAGAGCTTTGGGCCACGAAAAATTGATAAATCCGGTGGTTTGGAGATCGTGAATCGTGCCAACCCGCGGTTCGATCTCGGGTACGATCTCAGTCGTTGAGCCCGCAGCCGTTTGCGATGAGTGAATCAGTACAGATTCGTTTTCTCGAATGAATCGATCTCCGCTTGCCATCGCAACGCGCACTGGGCCAGTCGCCCGAACGAATCCAGAAACTACTTCTGCGCGCCCGCGCTCAGCGTGAACGATTGATTCTGGTGCCACAGTTAGTAACCCAGGCACCGAAACTTGATCCTGTGAATGAACACGTAAAGTGACGGGCGCTATTCTCGCGGCGACGTGAGAATTCGATGTCAATATTCCACTCGGTTGGCGATTCCAGAAGGATGTGTTCTGAACACGTACAAAGGCTTGCCCTGCGGGAGCTGACGAAGTTTCCAAAGTCCAAATTGGGTTTCGAGAAATACCGGTGTCTGTGCGAGTTCGATTCGACCATTGAAGCCAAGTCCACAGAGCGACAGATAAAGCGATTGCGCCGACAAGGATGCTCGCAAATTTGAACTGTCGCGTCGATCCCGATGTGAGCATCGAATCTTCGCCAAGCTCTGATTGATTTTGAGTCGATTGACTACCGAGCGATTCCATCGATTGATTCCGTGATTGATTCCATTCCTATGAATCATTCGGAATTCTCGAATTGATACTGAACCGACGAAGGTCTTGTTGATTCAATTTCATTGCGACATCAAGATGAGCTTGGTGATTTGCAATCTGAAGGAGCTCGAATGCTTGAGGAAAAGACCAAGACCTTTAAGAAGACCGTGCTTCGTCCGACCCTGCAGACTCTTCTGACTGCGGGGTGTTCGACCGCTATCCTCGCGTTCGCGGTTGTAACGGTTTCTGTTGAAAATCGCTTGAACGATATCGTTGCGCTTAACCAGTGGTTAGCGCGAGATATAGCGTCTCAGTTTACGGGCGTCGCCAGTCAAACGCTTGGGCGGGCCCAGAAATTTGCGAACCTGGTTCGCAGTGAATCAGGCACATTCGACTTAGCGGCCCAACGTGAATTTGATGCCGATTTAAGTTTGAAAGCTGTTTGGATACTCGACGCTACCGGTGCGGGACCGCTTCAACCACTCGCGAAACTCGAGCGCGACGACTTTACTGTTAGTGAGACTCAGGTCGAGAGTGTTCGCCGATTGACTGAGCTTGCGATTCGTGACGGTTCGGCGATCCGTGGCCTTGCGCCGGGACTGAGCGTCTTGGCATTAAAGGTCGGCGATATGCCTCGGACGATTCTGCTCTTTTCTGACGAAGCTCTTTTTTCAAGGGCTCGTGGTGGGCCGTGGGGCGATAAATGGATGCTGATTGCACCTTCTGCTGACAAGACTGAAGCCGTTTTGGTTGAAGCCTCAAGCGAGCTGAATGAAGGCCTTCAGTTTCCGTCTTTTGATCAGATCGCCGCGCTGGCAGTCGAAGAGTCGCCAACACAAGAACGTTCCGAATTCAGTGCAGAAGTATCTGCTGCGAATGGATCGCGGTTTCAAGTTTCAGGAGTTCGCGCCGGTGCCTTCGGCGTTGTCTCGGTGGCAATCTCACCACTAGACTCGCCAGAAGCCGCGACCAACGTCGCGCTATTCATGCGGCTGGCAATGGGCATTACGGTCGCGATCTCGTTGCTGGTGATGCTCATACAGATTCTAAGAATGCCGAGATCGCATGTTGGCGTTCGACGTTCGGCCGGCGAAGAATCTTAATTGAAAATTTTTTTCAACTCGCTCTCGCTTCAGACCGATACACCGTTAGGCCGGCATATGCTTGCCGAACTGGGGGCCTGGTGTCGGATTCAAAGATTGAGTCGAGCGACGAATACATTTTAGTGGCAGAGGATTCGCCGCCGAACCGAACGATTCTCGTCTTGCTGCTTAAAAAGCTCGGCTTCAAGGTCTTCGAGTGTGAAGACGGTCAAGTTGCTTGGCAAATGCTCGACCAGCATCGCGATAAAAATGTCATTGCGATAATTTCAGATATCATGATGCCGAAAGTAGACGGGATGGAGCTTCTTCGCCGAGTTCGCGCTGATGCGAAGTACTCGTCACATCCATTCGTGTTTGTCACTGCAGTTTCAGAAAGAGACTATATCTACGAAGCGAAAAATTTGAATGCAGCCGGCTACCTCTTGAAGCCGGTGACCTATCAGCGAGTTGCACAGAAAATTAAAGAAATTTTTCCGACAAAAAAGCTTCCGTCCATCGCGAGTTAGGAATTTGAGAAATGAGTGCCGCTGAGAAACTGAAACCGCTGACTCTTCACGAGATCGTTGTAAAGTTGGATGAATTGCCAACCCTGCCGGCGGTTGTGTACGAACTCGGTCGCGTCATAAATGATCCTATGGCCTCGACAAGTGATGTCGAAAAAATTATGGCGAATGACCAGTCGCTGACGGCAAAAGTACTTCGCCTCGCGAATTCGGCTTACTATGCGATTCCCGGAGGAGTTACGAGTTTGCAGCGAGCCATCGCCTACATTGGGTACGACACGATAAACCAACTGGCACTGTCTGCAAGTATCATCAAGTCTCTCGACTCGAAGCAAGAGACGGTTGGCGAAGCCGCATTTAATGTTCGTGAGTTTTGGAAGCACTCACTTGCGGTCGCGATGACCTCAGAAGTGATCGCAAAGCAAGTTGGCTATAAAACTCCTAGCGACCTTTTCACCTGCGGGCTCGTTCACGACATGGGAAAGATCGCGCTTCTCATCGTTGCGAAAGAGCAGTTTTTCGCAACGATCAATTACGCTCGAGAGAACAAACTTGGAATGACCGAAGCCGAAGAGACCCTCGATTACGCGCGGCACACACACATTGGTTTTGAACTAGCTCTGAAATGGCGACTTCCCTATGCAATTCAGGTGTCGATCGGCAACCACCATCAAAAAGACCCTGCGCTTCGCAACGGACTTTCTCAAGAGGCCAACTTAATCGTCGACGTCGTGTTTCTTTCGAACCTACTCGTTCACGCACTTCAATTCGGAAATTCGGGGCATCGTAAAGTTTTCGGACTTCCTCGTGATGTCCTCGATCGACTTTCGATTACTGAAGAGATTCTTCGAGAACTTCTTCTTCGTATCAAAGAAAAAATTCAAAGTGCCGAAGCCTTTTTAAAAATTATCGGAGACTAAGCCGTGTCCAAGGCAACGGGCCCTCTAGCCAGTCTCTATCAATCACTCGTTGAACATTCAGATGTTGGCCTCATCGCCTTGAAAGATCTCGGACGTGCCTTTGAGGTGGTTTACGTCAACCCTTTTGCGTGTGAGCTTCTTGAGTTTCGAGAAGGAGAAGTACTTCAGGTTGAAAGTATGTTTCCTAATTCAGATCGTGGCGGCGCGTTCAAGGCCCTCAATAGCTCTTTACTTCGTCGCGAGGGCCACACGCGAGACGTTATGATCCAAAAATTTAATCAGCATTTGTTTCTCGCATCTGTGGGAATAAGACGAATTGAGCTCGAGGATATGACAATTTCGCTATTTTCGTTTCGTGACTTAACGATCGAAAAAAAGTTAGCGCGTGATCTTCACGCGAAACAATTCG
>JALHOI010000238.1:0-1262 GCA_022843085.1 Pseudobdellovibrionaceae bacterium | reverse complement strand
ATTCGAGCTCGAGCGCGCTTATGCAGAGCTGCTTGAACACAATGCACAGCTCAAACAGCTCGATCAAGCGAAAGATCGTTTCATAGCGCTGATGACTCACGAACTTCGAACGCCGCTATCGGCGGTTCTGGCAACGGCGGATGTCCTTGAACTCAAGCTCTACGAGAGCGAAGCGCAACACGACGAGTTCGTTCGTACGATCGGCGAACAGGGTCGGCATCTGCTCACTTTGGTGAATGACGTGCTCGATTTTTCAAAAATCCGAGCCGGAAAGATGGATTTTTTTGTCGAACAGATTGATTTGAATCTACTCATCAACCGGATGATCGGTAACTTTGATCATATGGCTCGAGCCGAAAACATCAAGATCGAGTACACGCTGGAAGTTGAGTCAGCGGCAGCTTGGGCTGATGCAATTCGAATGAGAGAGATTTTAAGTAACGTGCTGTCAAATGCCATCAAATACAACCGCTCTGGAGGCTTTGTTAGAATTCGACTCTTCGACTTCGCTTCTTCAGAAGGGGGAAAGTTTAAACGAATTTCGGTGCGAGATTCAGGTGTCGGAATTCCCTCAGAGCGACTTGAATCTGTCTTTAATGAGTTCGAGACGGTGGGTCACGTTTCAAGTCACCACAAAGGCACGGGACTCGGCATGCCAATCTCAAAACGACTCATTGAATCGATGGCCGGGGCCCTCACCCTCGAGAGCGAGCCTGGCGTCGGCACAGAATTTTTCATCGACGTGCCGGTCGATCGACTCTTAAAAGAAGAATTCTACCGTTCGCGCCCCGATCAAGAGGGCGATTTTGCGGCCTAAAAAACGGCTTCTCGTGTTCATTTCTTCATCGATCGTTTTGTTTTCACCCGAATAGAAGTGTCAGCTGTTGTGACTTTCAATCGCGACTTTTGTTGATAGGCGGCAAGTTGATTCTGAAGTCGTTCGCCGAGCGCCGAATCCAGACATGCGAGAATCCTGATCGCGAGCAGTGCGGCGTTGGCTGCATTGTCGATTCCGACGGTCGCCACCGGTACGCCCCTCGGCATCTGTGCAATCGAAAGAAATGAATCGAGGCCGTCGAGTTTCGTAATGTTGATCGGTACGCCGATGACGGGAAGTGAGGTTGCAGACGCCATCATGCCTGGAAGGTGTGCGGCGCCGCCGGCCGCGGCAATTAAAACCTTCACGCCTCGGCCGTAGGCTTGTTCTGCGTAGGCTAGCATTTCATCGGGGGTCCGGTGAGCCGAAATGACCCGTACTTCGT
>JALHOI010000237.1:2768-5418 GCA_022843085.1 Pseudobdellovibrionaceae bacterium | reverse complement strand
CATTTCTTTTCTGAGATTGCTCCCAATATGTTTTTGCGTCGTTGTTCCAGTCGCGGGTTGGGAAATTGCGATTGAGGTCGACACCGGCAGCGTTCGGCCGAGTCTTGCGAATGAGTCCGTCGGGATTGAGGAGCGGAACTATCCGCCAGGTGCTGCGGTGTTTTTCAAGCTTCGCTAAACGCTCGGCCCAGCCTAGCGTCAGCTCTCCAGCGAGAGGCTCGTCGCCGTGAATGAGACCGAGCGCAAGAATCCGTTTTCCTCGTTTGTCCGTCGACTCTTTTTCGACATGAAAAATGGGGCGTCCTTCGCGACTTACACAGGTCGGAAGTTTTTGAACTCGCTCACAAAATTTTTCGAGTTCGCTTCGTCTGTCCACCCGAGACGTGAGCTTCACGAGTTCAAGACAGATCGCCTTATCTGAATCTGAAGTTCGATCTGGAGTGTTATCGGTTGCTTCAGTCGCCGCTGAAGCGGTGGTTGCGACGAGACCGTTACCGATTAGACCGCATGCAAAAAAAGCTACGACCGCGAGTCGACCGACGGCGGCTTTCAGATACACATTCAAATACGCAGCCGATGAAGCGCCATAAGTTGATGGGCGAGCCGCTATTTTGTTCATCTGTGTAAGTCCTTCCCCACCGGGCAGTTTCAAAATTAAAGGTAAGTTGCGCGAGACTCAACAGAAACGATACGGCCGGACCGTTATTGCGGACCAGTTGCAATTAGCCGTCGTTCGAGGGATAACTTCGCTCGAGCCGCGCGCCATTCAAGCTAGTCGTGAGACTTGGACCTGTTTAACCTTTGGGGATCATCGTGGAGTCGGTAAGTTCGGAGCATGATTCATTCGAGGTTCGGCCGTCGGTCAAGCCGAGCGCACCGGTACCTCCAAACGCAGCAATTCCACACGCAGCAATATTAGACGTGCGGTCTCAAAGCGTCTTCGCCGCGAAAGACTGGCGCGATCGTTTGGGTATTTGTGTGTCGCTTCTTTGTCTTGCGCACTGTTTGATGACTCCGATTGTGATGGCGCTTGTGCCCGTGGGCGTCGCGCTTGGGTTTTGGCAGCACGGCATTCATCAACTCTTTCTCGTTGTTGTTCCTGTGGTCGCCTTGCTCGCGTTTATTCCTGGTTGGAAGCAACACGGTGATACTCGGATTTGGATCTGGGGTGCGTCTGGTGTCTTGCTCTTAGCGGGCGGAGTCGCCTTCGCTGAGGTTTTCGGCCATGGCGAACCCGGACTCTGGACACCACTTGCAGGTGAGTTGTTGCTCACGATCGCTGGCGGTGGCTGCCTGATTCGTGCGCATCTTCTCAATCGCGCGCTCTGTGCCTGCTGCGATCATGGACATGATCAGGTACAGTAGGCTAGCCTCGGGCTCATGAATACCTTCAATTCGGTTCTAAAAAAGTTGTTTCTCGTTCTTGCAATTTTAGTCGTCGGTTTCGTTCTTACGACGTACTACAGCTACATATTTTCGCGCACGGTCGTGGGGCGTATTGATAACGTCGCACGCGTGACAGGTGTGACTGCGATGATCGGGACTCGCGCGCTGACCGATGGTCAACTTCACATGTTTTCGGTTTCAATTCGTCAGCCCAACGGTGAAATGGTGACGGCAACAACCGAAGACGGGCAGTGGGCGATCGCGCGTTCGGGGTTGTGTGTGAAGGCAAAGTATTACCCCCATCCGCCATGGGATTTGAAGCATGCGGGCACGTATTTCAACGCTCGCCTTTTGACGATGGTTGATTGTGACAGCCAAGCCGCGCTCGATATCGGAATCGACGCCAAGAACTTTAATTCGGCTCCGATGGTAAGTGGCGAAGGCCCCAAGCTCGAACCCGACCAACCGGTCACGTCAATGCCCGACCCGCAAGGAATGCCACCCGTACCGCCGAGCATGGCGCCGGTGGCGCCTGGAAAGTAGCAGCGCCGGTGGCGCCTGGAAAGTAGCAGCGCCGGTGGCGCCTGGAAAGTAGCAGCGCCTAGGCGATCATAAACACCCAGCGTACGACCAACAGGAGTGAGACGACAACGAGTGCCGTACGCGCGAGTTTTCGGGCCTCGTCTTCTTGCGAGTGTCGCGAGCTGTACCGCGCGCCAAGCCACGCTCCAAGAGCGATGGGCACAGCCATTGTCAATCCGCGGATCCAATCGACGTTGCCCTGCAAGGCATAGGTCGAAAGGCTCATTGTGGCGCTGCCAAGATTCGCCAATTTACCAGTACCCATCGCAAGCGTCGCGGGCATACCGGCGAACATAAACAGAACGAGAAACATAAGAGTTCCACCGCCAGGGCCGGCGATGCCGTCGTAAAAACCTGCAATGAAGCAGCCGGCAAGCGCCAATCGCGGCGACGCGGCGTAATCGAGAGGGCGATTCCAAAGTTTTTTCGTAAAGACCAAGGTCAAAACAATCGGCGCTACGAAAATCAGAAACCATTTAAAAAAAGCCGTCGGTAGAAGAGGTGCACCCAGTGCGCCGAGTATTGAACCGACCGATGTGATCGCGAGAAACTTGAAGGCTCTCTCTAAATCGACGTGGCTATTTTTCAGGTAAACAGCCAAAGCCGCAAGCTGTGCCGAGACCGCCGCAATCTTGTTTGAGCCTATGGCTGCCGGCACGGGCCCGAGAATCAACAGAAACAC
>JALHOI010000237.1:0-2758 GCA_022843085.1 Pseudobdellovibrionaceae bacterium | reverse complement strand
GAATCGATGAGGCCCCCGAAGAAACCGCCGCAGATAAGCAGAAGAAAATCAGTCGTGCTCAAGTTTTGATAACCGTGATCATGTCGCCTGATACTGACTTAAAACTGGGCGAGAGGCCAACAAACGTCACTTTTTGCGGGCTAAGTTTGAAAAGACGACTCGCTCAAGTCGCCCGCCAGCGTGATGTTTGAGCTGGTGGGTGGTCTCGAGATTGATATGAATGCCATGTGTTGAGTGCTTGTAGTCCGACATGGTTCTCGGATGCTGGCCGACTGTGGAGTGACCGTGGTTCGCGCAATTTTGGGTTTCAGTTCTATTTCGAAGATTCTTTCAGCTCGGCTTCTGAGCCTTGCGATGTTTGCGCTTGTCGGCGCATCGGTTTCTTCGGCCTTCGGTAAATCGGGCGGCCTACTGTCTGGAAAAAACCAAATGGCCTGGCAGCTGACGCCGCCGACTCTGCTACCCCCGGTATCGGTCACGCTGGGATCAAGCTACGCGAATCCTGTCTACTCCCTGCGAATGCCAGATGGAGAAATCATTGATCTTCCGTCGAAGTCGCGAGTCGACCTGTCGGGATTGTCAAACGACGAAATTCGCGATGCGGCCGAACACACCCGGATTATCCTTGAAGGTCTCGCAAGGCTTTTTGCCTCGAACGATCAAGCCTCTTACGCGCTTGTTCGCGGCGCATACACGATGGGCATCGTGCCCGATCAGAATTGGCTTCGGAGCAACGGCTATAAGGTGTTTGATCCGATAAGAGCTGTGACCGAAACGAATCCGTTCGGCGCTTCTCAAGCTGAGGTCGTGGTACCGCCAGGTGGCGGCGTTTCAAGCGAATTTGATTTTAAGGCCGTGGCGTCGGATTCGGCTGGTCCGCAAACTGTGCGCGAGCGAATTCAATCGCTGTATACGTTCTTTCGCGACGCCGTCTACACATCGACAATCAAAGCATTTCAAAAACATCGCCAATCGAATCGCGACATGAAAGGCCAGGTTCAAGAGTGGGGTTTTCAAATCGCGCTGCGGGGCGAGCTTCAATTCGGCGTCGGCAAGGTCAGCTACACCCGCAATTTTCCTGTTATGTTTACGTTTGGTTACAATCGTGAACAGCAAACGATAGTGTTTCGTCGCGGTCACCGGGTTGAAAAAATGGCTGACGGAATGAACATACTTGCTGGATGGAAGGTCGAATTTCGGCGCTATCGATTGTATGCCGATGGTGCTGATGCTGCGGACGTGCGCAAGAATTTTTCGAAGATAACAGGGACGTCTTGGTATCCGCCTTCGATTCCGATTTTTTCTCCGGTTTTTGATTCGGGACCTGGTTATCAAAGTGAAGGTTTCGCGATTGGATCGAGCATTCAAAATATTTTTCTGCCAGAGACAATTATTGCCGATGTTCCGTTTGCGCTGTTGAATACTGTGACAGAGTTTGTAGAAACACAGCGATATTATTCGGCCCGTATCCCAGATGCGGCAGCTTGGATGAAGCGGGCCCATCAAAGAATCTTGGACTCTGGCAATTTCGTCGGTCCCGCTGCTGGCGCGCGCTGCGAAGGACTATTTCGACCATTGCCGATGCGCCGAATTCAGCACTAAAGGTGCGTGCTACTCATCGCACCGAAGGTGCGTGCTGCTCATCGCACCGAAGGTGCGTGCTACTCATAGACCAGGTCGAACTTCCGAGAACGCGACCATTCGTTCGACGAGCTGGGGGCCCGTGTCTTTCCGGCTAGGCGAACCCGCCAAAATAGTGCGCCTTCGGGAAGATCACCTTGAAGGGTGTACTCGTTTTTCTTTGTCTTAGCTTTTGCGATGACGTTCACGAAGTCATTGTCGGTGGCAACCTGTACTTCAAAACCTTCGTTGGTGCCTGTGAAGCTCCACGTAAGTTTTCCGTACTTTGTTGCTGTCGCCCCGCCCACGACGACCGCGTCTTCGGCTGGAAGGTGTAGTTCTGGTGTTCGAGGTTGAATGGTCGCAGTGATTGGCTTTTCGATTTTTGACTTTGCAATCTGCAACTTTGGCTTTTGATCGATGCCTAAGTCTTTTACTTCTTGAACGTCTGACACAAGCGAGATCGGTTGCCCGAATTCATTGATCGCCGCCACCGTCCAAAAAAATTCACGAAGCGTCGGAGACGCGATATTCCGATAGTTGGCGCGAGTTCGAATCACGTGCGTTTTGCCGTCTTCAAATTGCCGAGTCGGGCTAACACGAAGCTCGAAACCCGCAACATCGGCGTCGAGATTCCAATTCAATTCGACGCCACTGATGTCTCGAACTTTCGATGGCTTTGATTTTTGAGGGGTCGGCGCAGGCAGAAGAGTCGTAAGTCGAGAAGCTGGCCCGAATGCACCCAGACTTCCATCGAGTTCAACCCGCCGAAGCCGCGCATATAAAACACCTAAAGGTAAGGCCGGAGGTAAAAGTTCGCCGTGCGAATCAGGCTTAACGCGCTCGGGGTTCGAGAATATTTCGTCTCGTGAAATTTCAAATACGAGCCTCTCACGAATGTCTACCCGTGTTTTAACATCTTGAATGAAGTCTTGAATGACTTCGCTGGCGACTTTGATTCCACGCAATTCAGAATCTCGAAGAATGACGTAGCCTTCACGAATCCGCGCGGCTTCGCCGCTCGAGAGTACGATCTTCCAACCCCGCGCAGACATTTTAAGGTTCGGGTCATTGAGTTCAAGGCCTGCACGCAAAATTTCAGATTTGTCTTGGATCTCGAGCTGCACGGGGCGACTCG
>JALHOI010000236.1 GCA_022843085.1 Pseudobdellovibrionaceae bacterium | reverse complement strand
AACCTCGATCCGCGGCGCTGCTTGTGCCACTCAATATTTTGTTCGGTAATCTTCTGGCGTTTTAGGCACGCGTGATCGTTCGGCACGCGTGGATCAGCTCCCAGTAGGGGTATTGTAATTCGAGTTCGTCGAGGGAAAAGCTAACGGCGAGAGCTCCGTCGAGAGAGAATTTTTCTCCGACCAGTTTCTTTTCGATCAAAGAGTTAACGTCATCGACACCGAAAAGTGCGCCGAGGTCACGCATCGAATCGTTTTGCATCTGGGTGAGATTCAATTTGATTTCACCTTTTTCGCTCTTAGTCGCACCAGCGGACATCGCTTTTCGGCCGTAAAAAAGTAGAGCCTTGACTGTTTTCATCTCTTTTTCTTCAACCGAAGTACGTTTGTCTTCGCTCTTAAAAAGGAAATCGTTGTAGAAGTCGACGAAGTTGACGAGAAAGTCGGGTTTAAAAAGCGTAAGGCGTTGCTTGCCCTCACCGAGCTCTTCAATTTTCATATGGCCGAGCCCCTGCAGAACCTCGGTCATTGTGGTCATCTTGTTGGTCGGCTGTTGAAAAATCTGAATAGTATGACGACGCAGCGTCGCGGGTGGAACGAGTGTTCCATCAGCGGTTTCTTCGCCGTAAACTTTTGCGACGTTTGCTAGGATCGCGCAAAGTCGGGTAACGGTATGGGGAGGAAAAACGGCGTTCGTTTCTTCGTCTGATTTTTCAAGAGACTTAATTTTTTGATTCGCGCTTCGAAGGTGATTGTTCACCGTTCTCATAATCGCCTTGGCCCATTCGGGAAATGTTTTGAATTGAGCGTTGAGAGATTTGAAGGGCAGCTCAATGATGGTTGTGTCCACGAGGGCGCGGGCTGATGCTGACCGAGGTTTTGAATCAAAGAAAGCCATCTCGCCAATCATGTCGCCCGGGCCAAGCTCTGCGAGAGTTATCTCTGAGTTACCTTTCGCCTTCAAGACTGCAAGCTTGCCAATTTTAATGACATACATGGCCTCTGAGGTATCACCCTCGCGAAACAAGAACTCATTCTTCTTTAGTATTCGTGGTCCGGCCATCAGCTTTGATTCTAGCGTGAGGCCCTAGTAAATTGGCAGACGCATGTACCTCTGATTGGAAAAGGCCAGACCTAAGCCTTGGCCTGCCGGTCGGCTAGAGCGCCGTCTTTCGGTCGATTCGGAATATCCGCCCTGAGTCACTTGAAATAAAAATCTCACCTGCCGGACTTTCGCCCACGTTGCGGATTCGTTCACCCAGTTTTTCGAACAGTCGAAGCTCGGCACCGGTTTCGATGTCAACGATGTTGACGTGCTTTAGGACAAGCGCGCCCTGCAAAAATTTGCCTTCAAGATCTCGATATTTTTTGCCGGAGTAGATGAGCAGAGAACTTGGCGCAATCGATGGAACATAATACTTCTCGGGCTGTTCAAAGCCGGTAACCGTCGGCGGAGCAATAGATGGGCCCCAGTACTCACGCCCATAGGTCGTTTTCGGCCATCCATAGTTCTTCCCAGCAACAATTTTATTGATCTCGTCTCCACCACGCGGGCCGTGTTCAGATTCGAAGAGTTCTCCCGATTTCGGGTGCAGCGCGAGGCCCTGAGGGTTGCGGTGTCCAGACGAGTAAATTTCAGGGCGCGGTATAACGCCGGCCACCTTTTCCCCTTTTATGAATGGGTTCGTGGGAAAAGGTTTTCCATCAAGGCCGAGGCGCAAAATTTTGCCCCAATGCTGCGTCAAGTCCTGTGCCCGGTCTCGGTCATTTCGTTCGCCCAGCGAAACAAAAATACCGCCTTCTTTGGTCATCACAACTCGCGAGCCGAAATGATAGTCCGAATCGACCCCGGGTTCGGCTTCAAAAAGACGAGTGAGGCCTTCGAGCACGTAGGTATCGCCATTTTTGACTAAGTTAGCTCGGAAAAGTGCGGTTGTTTGAGTTCGGCTGCGTACGCCAGGTTCGCCTTTTTCCGGCGAAACACTAGCTGTGATGAAGACAGAGATTTTTGCGTTCTCGCGGAAAAGTCGAACATCGAGCATACCGCCCTGGCCGCTGGCGAGAGCTTTCGGACCACCGGCGAGAACTTGGCGCCGGCCCGATTTCAAATCGAGCCAAGCAATTCGACCAGGTTTTTCAGTGAAAATTAACTCAGTTTCAGAAATAAAATCGAAACCCCATATGGCATCCGAACCTTTAAAAACCTCGGTCGCAGCAAAATCGTTTTTAATTTCGAGTTTCGGAGCCGGCGAGGGACCGGGCGGAGTTTTGGCTTCGGCCACTGCTATTGTGAAACTGAAAAAACCTAGAAATAAGATCTGAAGGGTGGGTAATCGCATATTTTTAGAACACCATCGGCTTTGCGTCTGGGGCGATTTCCACAGAAGCTCCGGTCGCCTTGACCACCGCTTCGGGCGTGAGGTCAGGAGCCCATTCAATAAGTCTAAATCCGCGTCCCTTGATGACGTCGAGTACTCCGTAATCGGTGACGATTCGATCGATGCAATTTAGACCCGTCAACGGCAAGGTGCATTTTTTTAAAAGTTTGTGGGTACCATCTTTCGCGACGTGCTCCATCGCAACGATCACACGCTTCGCGCCGGCGACGAGATCCATCGCACCGCCCATGCCCTTCACCATTTTCCCGGGGATCATCCAATTCGCAATTGATCCGTCTTGATCAACTTGCATCGCACCTAAAACGGTCAAGTCGACGTGGCCACCACGAATCATCGCAAAACTGTCAGCGCTCGAAAAAAATGATGCGCCTTTCACTGCAGTTACTGTCTGTTTGCCGGCGTTGATCAAATCGGCATCAATTTCATTTTCGCGCGGGAATTCGCCCATCCCAAGCAGTCCATTTTCACTTTGCAACATAACGCCCATAGCTTCGGGAATAAAATTCGCGACAAGGGTCGGTATGCCGATACCGAGGTTAACGCAAAATCCGCTCTGGACTTCTTTCGCAATTCGTTTGGCGATCTGATCACGAGTAAGTGGCATTTTCGATATTCCGTTCTGAAGAGAAAATTTTTGTACGAAGAGTTTTAACCAAGACGGGTCGTGCGTTGCTCAATCCGCTTCTCGAGTTTGACTGACTTGATAATGCGCTGGACGTAGATTCCCGGTGTGTGGATTTGATCTGGATCAAGTTCCCCCAACGGAACAATTTCTTCAACTTCAGCGACTGTTATTCGCCCGGCTGTCGCCATCATCGGATTAAAGTTTCGAGCAGTTTTTCGGAAAACCAGATTCCCGAAGGTATCGGCCTTCCACGCGCGGACAAGGGCAAACTCGCCGGTGATCCCGCGCTCCATCACGTAAGGGCGGCCGTCGAACTCACGAACATCTTTGCCTTCGGCAATCAAGGTCCCGACGCCTGTCGGAGTATAAAACGCAGGTATGCCGGCTCCCCCGGCGCGAACTCGTTCGGCGAGAGTGCCCTGCGGGCAGAACTCCAATTCAAGTTCGCCAGACAAATAAAGCTTCTCGAACGTCGCGTTTTCTCCGACGTAGCTTGAAATCATCTTTTTGATTTGGCGAGTGTGCAGCAGAAGTCCGAGACCAAAATCATCAACCCCTGCATTGTTCGAAACGCACGTCAGATTTTTTGCGCCGCTGTCACGAAGAGCGAGAATTAGATTTTCAGGTATTCCGCAAAGACCAAAACCGCCGACTAAGATCGTCATACCGTCTTTGACGCCCTCGAGAGCTGATTTCGCATCGCTGAATATTTTTGCACTCTTAAGTTCAGACATTTTTCAAACCCTCTCGATGACGACAGCGACAGCTTCACCGCCGCCGATGCAAAGTGTCGCTAAACCGAACCGTTTATTGTGCGCGTGAAGCGCGTGCACGAGGGTCGTGAGAATTCGGGCGCCAGAGGCGCCGATAGGATGACCAATCGCGACCGCGCCGCCGTGAACGTTCACCTTTTCTTTTTCAAGTTTTAAATCTTTAACAGCGACCATTGTGACGGCCGCAAATGCCTCATTAATTTCGAAAAGATCGATCTGAGACATTTCGAGGCCCGCAAGTTTCACAGCTTTGGTCATCGCGCCCACCGGTGCTGTCGTGAACCACTTTGGGTCTTGAGCGTGGGTCGCGTAAGCGACGACTTTCGCTAAAGGCTTTGTTCCGTTCGATTTCACGGCACTCTCACTCATCAAAACAAGTGCAGCCGCACCGTCATTTATCTTCGATGCGTTGGCGGCCGTAATCGTGCCCGTTTTCTCGAAAGCCGGTTTCAAACCAGGAATTTTGGCGAAGTCAGTTTTTGAGGGGTCTTCGTCAAGTTCGATTCTGACCGAACCTTTTCGAGTGGCAACTTCGACAGCAACGATTTCGTTTTTAAAAAGTCCTTCGGCTTGTGCGCGCTGCGCTTTTTTGTACGACCCGATAGCGAATTCATCTTGCTCGTCGCGTGTAAAACTATTTTCTCTCACGCACAATTCGGCTGCGACTCCCATGTGAAAATTGTTGTAGGGGTCCCAGAGGCCATCCGCGATCATCGAATCGCTGAGTTGCGTGTCGCCCATTCGAAATCCAGTTCTAGATTTTGCGAGAAGATGAGGGGCAAGCGTCATATTCTCTTGGCCGCCTGCCACTGCAATTTGGGTTGTTCCGAGGCGAATACCGTCGCTTGCCAGCATGACGGCCTTGAGACCCGATCCACAAACTTTGTTGATGGTCATCGCAGGCACTGAAGAAGGAAGCCCCGCGTAGATCATTGCTTGTCGTGCCGGAGCTTGACCGAGGCCAGCCGTCAGCACGTTGCCCATGACCACTTCGTCAATTGAGTCGAGTTTCACGCCAGCGCGCTGAACGGCTTCTTTGATTGCGATAGCCCCAAGACGCGGCGCAGGAAGTTCGCTGAGTGTGCCTTGAAAGCTGCCAACGGGAGTACGTACGGCAGATGCGATGTAGACAGTCGGGAAATTCTGTTGAGTGCTCATAGGTTCCTCTGGTTCACTGCGGTCTTGGGTCACTTTATGTGGGGCCCGATGGTGGTATCAAATTTCGGCCCGCGCAACAACGAATCGAGACTATGAAAAACTTAAGCCAGCGTCATTCACATCGAGTTTTTGCTCTCGCAGCATTTTTGGCGCTAGGCCTCTTCGGCAAATTTGCATTGGGCGCAAGAGAGGTAAAATTTAAGGAGTACCCCTTTGAGATAACCCGCGGCGAACAGCTCATCGTTCAGGGTGTCCGCGGCCAGGTGCGGCTGATCTCGTTGGCTGCTGGCAAAACTCCGGTCGTTCGAGCGCGCAAGCTTATTCAAGATCCAACCAAACCTGGCGCAGCCGAGCGATTTGACTCGCTTTCATTCACTGTCCGGCGCGAGGGTGGAATTGTGATGATCGAGCCGAAAGGCCCTTCGAGCCGGCAGGAATGGCTCGACTGGAGTCGGCCCGGCCAGCCTGAATTGGCGTTTGAGATCGA
>JALHOI010000235.1 GCA_022843085.1 Pseudobdellovibrionaceae bacterium | reverse complement strand
GCTTCAGATTTCCAAAAGTAGCGAGCAGTGACCACGGGCATCAAGACTCTATTTTTCAACGTCACTTAAGACGCATAGATTTTGGTTCCAATGCGGAACCAGACCTGTCATTCAGTCATCAAGTTAAGCCGTTTCTTTGGGGGGAATGAAGAGATGGGCACGCAGGACTCAAGTGCATTTGACGTGATCGGTATTAACCGAAAAAGCGTCTTTAGTTTGGAAGAAGCTCAAACGCTTTTTCCGGTTATTTATCGGGTCACAAAAAGTTATGCCGAGCGAGTTCAGGGGTTGATTGAAAAAATCGAAATCCTGGCGAGACGAAAGACGGCTGAAGACCATCCGTCAGAACCGCTTGAGGCCGAAGCCGGTCGTCTCATCGAAGAGTGGCAAACGAAAGTTCAGAAATTGGGTGGACTCCCGAATGGCCACTGGGTGGTCGATTTTGATTCGGGCGATGGATACTATTGCTGGAAGTATCCCGAGCGTTCGATCGAGTACTGGCATCATTACCGCGACGGCTACAGCAAGCGGATTAAGTTAAGTGCTTTGACGGCACTTCGAAACCCACCTGAAATGGTGACGGTCGAAAAGCAAATCTGATAAACTAGGCCAATGCTGATAGCTCTGGCCCAAATGAACTCAACTCTCGGCGATTTTCGGGGGAACCGAAATAAAATTTTAAGTTTCGCTAGGCAAGCGGCTGAACAAGGCGCCGAGCTTGTCGTATTTCCTGAACACGCGCTGTTTGGCTATCTGCCCAATGATCTTCTCGAACGCCGTTCGATTGTCGCCGACCAGATACGAGAACTTCGATATCTCGAAACTCAAGTACCAGACGGCATTTCTTTACTCGTCGGGTGCGTTACAGAACTCACACCCGCTGAACTTAAAAAAAATAACCTCGAAGATTCTCTAGCGAAAAAAATCTTTAGAAATTCAGCAGCTTTAATAAGACGAAAAAAACCCACGCGGTTTTTTCATAAAGAACGACTGCCGTCATACGACGTCTTCGATGAAGCACGCTATCTTGTTCCTGGCGAGCTTGTTAAGGGTCGATTTAAATTTCGAAGTCGAACTGGCGCAGTCAACATTCAAGTTTCTATTTGCGAAGACATCTGGGGTTGGGGCGATCCCACGAATCCGATGAAAAAGTTGACTCGCGACGGAGTCGATCTCGTCATTAATCTAAGCGCCTCACCATTCACCGCGAAAAAGGCAAGAGCTCGGCTTAAAGTTATCGGTGCGACGGCGAGACATTTTCGTTCGCCGGTGCTTTACGTCAATATGGTCGGCGGCCAAGACGAAATTTTATTCGACGGACGCTCGGTGGTCGTCGATCGCAGAGGCGCGGTGGTCGCTGAATTGCCGGCTTTTATCGAGAATCTGACTCTCTTCGATGTGACGAAAATGAAAGTGATTGGTGCTCCGCTCGCTGCGCCTCGCACGTCGGCTATCGAACTTCTCCGCCAGGCACTTGTGATCGGAATTCGCGACTTTGCTTTCAAGACAGGGCTTTCGCGCTGTCACTTTGGCCTCAGTGGCGGTATCGATAGCGCGGTCGTTGCGTGCCTAGCGGTTGACGCCCTCGGATCTGACGCCGTGACAGCTGTTACACTTCCAGGCCCGTTCAACGAGTCTAAAAGTCGTACTTTGGCCGAACAGCTCGCGAAAAAACTTTCGATACGCTGCCTGAATATGGATGTGGGCGGGCCCTACCAGGCCCTGCTCGCATCCTTCGAGTCAGGCGCGGGCGCGAAAGAGTTTGGTCTGGTCAATGAAAACTTGCAGGCCCGTATTCGCGGTGTGCTTTTGATGGCGATGGCGAATCGCGAATCGAGCTTGTTGATTTCGACAGGTAACAAGTCTGAGTATGCAACCGGCTACACAACTCTTTACGGCGATCAATGTGGTGGATTGGCTCCGCTCGGAGATTTATTGAAACGCGAAGTCTACGCCCTGGCGGCGCTCTATAATCGTGAGAGTGAAGTTATTCCGAATGAAATTATCGAGCGAGCGCCGTCGGCCGAGTTAAGACCGAATCAAAAAGATCAAGATAGTTTGCCTCCTTACGAAGAGCTCGACGATGCCGTTGTTCGAATTATCGAACAACGAAAACCCGCGAAAACCGAAGTTGAAAAATTCGTCTTAAATGCAAGCTTGAAAAGCGAGTTTAAACGCTGGCAGGCTGCGCCCATTTTAAAAGTCAGTGACCATGCGTTCGGTCGCGGACGCCGACTTCCCATTGCTCACAGGGCTAAAAGTTAAAGCGGCGACGCTACGTCGCCATTTCAAAAAAACCGTGCTGTTTCGCCTTTTTCTCAACAAGGGGAAAGCGTAATTCGGGTTTACCCGTAAGGCCGATCAACGTCGCGATTGAAGGGGGGCCATGCTGCGAGAGTCGCACCAGCATCTTCGAAAACAGCTGTCCGCAGTAGCTTGCGTCCTCTTCGGCGCGGTGAAATCCAGTGGCATTGATGCCAAGATGTTGCACGAGTGTGCCGAGTTTGTAGTTCGCAAGACCGGGCAAAACTTTTCGAGCCATATTGCATGTGTCAAGGATTAGGCCGGTTGGTGCAGGTGACTCATATTTTCGAATGTCGGCCGTCAAGAAGGCCGCGTCGAAAGGCGCGTTATGCGCCACTAAAATTTCGTCGCCACAAAACTCGGCGAACGGTCCTAACACATCGGTAATGCGTGGCTTGCCAACGAGCATGTCATCGGTGATTCCATTCACTCGCGATGCGCCTTCGGGCATTGAAATCGTTGGCTGAATTAGAGTCGTAAAAATTGTCTCGGGTTGGCCGTGCTCGTCAAACAAGACTGCGCCAATTTCAACAATTTGGTCGACGCCCGCCAAAGTGCCTGTCGTTTCCAAATCAAATGCTATGAAACGCATGACCGATTCCCCCCGAACTCATATAGACTCGTCGTATGGATTTATCGAAACTCAAGGGTAAATTGAAGTCCCAAATCGCGGCTAGCAAATTGACGCTGATCGACCGCTTCGGAAAGCGGCACACTCTGGATGCCAAAGTCGGTAAAACTCTTCTCGAGCTCGCTGTGGATAAGTCAGTGGATTTACCTCACTCGTGCGGCGGTATGGGAAGCTGCGGAACCTGTCGCGTTCGGCTTGTCGTCGTCAGCGGTCCAACTCCTGAGCGCAGCGAGATCGAAGCCGAAATGGCAAGCGAACGAGGTTATCCAGATGAAGAGCGCCTCAGTTGTCAGCTCGAGATTCCGGAAGAACCCGTTGTTTGGCAAGCCGAATGCCTGGGTTTGCCAGACGCAGACTGGTTCGATTCGAAGCGCTAGCACGATCACGCGGCAAAATGACGATTGGATTCGTCATGATCCACGGTATCCATCGGCCACCGTCGAAAAGACTGGGGCTAACAAATAATCGAACCACGATTCGGTAAACTCCACTTTGCAAAACACGAAATTCTGTCTCGGTCGAATTTGAAGTCATGATGCTGAGGCCATCGCGATAAACCGCTATTTCAAAAGGAACCATCGGCTTCTTTGGCAATCGAACCATCACGCGGCCACCGTCTTGAAGTTTCAAGCGTGAGCCTAGCGATTGAATGCCGCCACCATCCTCGTACCATGTCGCGAAGCCCTTCGTTTGCCCCAGAACGTCGAACGCCATATAGCTTTGGCCTTCGGTAAGCGCTGTTAGAAGTTTTTTTCGATCGCTTTGCGTATCCCCTGTCAATTCACTTCGCAACAAAACATGGTTCGATGCGAGCTTGAACAGCGTTTCGTAGCCAGGAGACCGAACTGTGATTCCCAAAACCGACGATGGAAGTCCGGCGTCAGTCCCTAAAATGCCGAACACTCTTCGCTCGCGCGAAAGGCGATCCCACGTTTCGAATGATGTATCGAAATCGGCAAAAAGTCTGACGAGTGCGAGATCTGAATTGAAAGGGTAGATTAAAATGCTCCACAACATCGATAGGCGTGCATCGCGCCACATACGTGCGATCGATTGCCGAATATTCAGCACCTCAAGGCCCGAAAGCCCGGCCGGGTGTGCGCCCGACCATTCGGTTCCGTCGCGCGAAACTTGCCCAAGAATAAGCGAATCTTTTGAACCTTGCACAGACTGCCGATCGCCTACTCTTGAAAGCTGATCTGCGATCGTCGTTTGCGCTTGGCCCAAGCTCTCTGAAGTTTTAAGGCGTTCGGGATCCATCGAAAGTACTCGCGACTCGAGATAGCTGTATTTGCCCCCATTTAAAACTAACGTCTGACGTTGCCAGCCTTCTGGCGCGCCTCCAGGCAAAAAGCGATTGAGTTCGCTGAAGATCAAGAAATCAAGTTTCGTTTCTTGATCCGCACGAATCGCTTCAGACGGAGTCAAAAAGCCGTGAGTCAAAGACGTTTGTACGTTGATGGCTCCGCGGTAGTCGTAAAATCCCGGATGATTTTTTGCGTCAAACGTTTCAGGAATAATGGCCGTATCGCGAAGCGATAGAGCGATGGCATAGGTTAAAAGCAGCATCCCGATACAGATGATGGCGATTGCTTTCTTCATTTCACCGCACCAGCTTCTGCGCTCTGCCTGCTAAAAGTCACAAGCGTGAACGACCCGACGGTGCGACGAGCAGATTCGACGTATCCCTTTTCGATGATCCACGATGGCCATGGCCAAACTTCGGCTAGCGCAACAGTAAAAGTCTCTGACGTCGGTAGGCCCGACTTGTGAAAATCAAAAAAATCAACTCGGTTGAGTCCCGAGAGCTTACCGACCGTGCGTCCGGCGGCAACTGAAAGTGCCCCGGCCATCTGGTACGACGACGCGAAGAAGGCTGCATCTTTTTTTGCCTCGGGTTCGAGATCTTGAAACCGAACAAACTCGTAGGTCTTTAAATCTTTCGCCGGCACGCCGAATAAATCCCGTTCGGGATTCATCGCCTGATAGAAGGCAATGAGGGACACAACACTCCACAGAACCATCATGCCGCGACTCAAAAGACGTTTTGCATCGTTGATTGAAGCCAGAATTAGAAGCGGAAGATGGCTCGCAATCGGCCAATTGGCTTCGACGGGTGACCGCAGACTTGTCCACGCAAAAAACAGGATGGGGCCCCAGCCGAACCAGCGAAGAAAGCGCAGATCTTTTGGTTCGTTAAACTTCCAAAATGTGAAAAGTATCAGTGGCGATAAAAGCGCCAATTGGGCACCCGTGTAGTCGCCAAACTGTTGCAGCATTTTCTCTAGCGACTGTGCTTCTTTGTCGAGGCCATGACCAAGTTGAAATTTAAAAGAGACCCAGTCGTTGGCCGCGTTCCAGCCCCAAACGGGTGCCGAAAAAACAATTCCGGTGAAAATGGCGGCCGCTAACGGCGTGGGCCGCAACAATGTCCAACGGCGATTCCAAACGACGTAAGTAACTGCAACAGGCACAAAGAGTACGATGACGTACTTCGAACAAAATCCGACGCCCAGGGCTGCGCCAAGCAGTGCTGCAGCCTGTGCGGAC
>JALHOI010000234.1 GCA_022843085.1 Pseudobdellovibrionaceae bacterium | reverse complement strand
GCATCGAATATCGGCTACCAGCTAACGCTATATATGTTCAAGCCGACGTTCGACTTTTGAAAAGAGCGATTCGTAACATCGTTGAAAACGGTCTGAAGTTTTCGAAGCATCAGTCGCGACCGGTTGAAGTTAGTGTTGAATCGCGGGCGGGTCGTCACATCATCGAAGTGCGCGATCATGGAGTCGGGATGACGGTTGAACAACAGAACCGCATCTTTGAGCCGTTTTACCGAGCCGACACCGCACGGGTGCGCGAGACGGGTGGCTTCGGACTTGGCCTCACAATGACTCAAGCTATTTTAAAAACTCACGGAGCAACCATCACCTGCACCGCCGAATCAGACAAAGGCAGCACGTTCCGTATCGAGTTCTAAAAGGTGCCAGGCCCTGTTCCTTGTCACGCTGTGACAAGGAACAGGGCCTGGCACCTTTTCCGTTATCTCGCGCAGACCATGTAGACGGGTTCGCCATTCGTGTCGAGCGACTCGCCATTATTGGTGACCGCACTTGCGGGCAGAATACGGGCGCAGACTCCGCTCTGCAAAACTTCGCTGTCCGGTTTTTTCACAAGACCTGCCTTTACTCGTAACGCCTCGTGTGCCGCCAAAAACCGTTCCTTTTGGGTTCCTTTAAATTCACGCATTTTTGCGATCACCGCTTTCCAGCCCCGGATTGCGAGTTCAGTCCATGTCGGGTCATTTAAGATTGCTGCGACCTGCGCTGCTGGTATTTCGCCGGCGGCTTCGACACCCGCCTCTCGCGCTGCCGCCTGTCGGCCGGCATCACCAATTGGCTTCGCGTTTACGCTTGCCGCGATTTCCTTCACTTGAGCAACGTAGGCGTCAACGGCTGCAACCCGTTCCGAACCCTGCAGGCCGGCGAGTTTATCAGCGACGACCTGTAAAGTTTCGGGATTCGGATCTGCGTTGGTGCCGGCGATGCCGGTTGCGGTTACAGCGTCGAGCGCCGCTTGATCTTGAGCGGACAATGTCCGGCCCACGACCTTTTTCGTTTCTGCAGCAGCGACCGCGAGAACCGCTTGCTGAGCGGCCTTATCACCCTTGTCGGCTTTGATCAAATTCGCCGCTAAGGTTTCGGCGTTTTTCGAAGCCGGGCCACCGCCACCTTTTGCGCCGTCCTTTAACACCTTCGAAAGCAGAAGTTTGGTCGTGGCGCCTGCGACAGCGAGACCGGTTCCGGCTGCGGCTCCAAGGTAAACGCTTCCGCCTTGCAAGTTCAGAAAGCCCAAAGCGGTCGTCAGGGATTTGTTTTTGAACGCTTCATCGACGTCCTCGGGCTTCACCAAACCCAGTCGTCCATCGCGAATTGTCTCGTTGGCGACGTTGAGCTGCATAGCGGTGTCTGTGAAACCACCGGCAACGCCGGCAGCGAACGCGAGTGCGCCCAGCGTGTTACCCATCGCAGCCGAAGAGGAACCCATCATTGCAACGACGCCTGAGCCAACACCGCGGCCCACGAGAGACCCTGCGCCCCACAAGAATAATGAGCTCGCCGCAGTGATGCCGCCCGTGATCGCGCCTTCTTTTGTTCGAACAGTTGCAAGTTCATTCAAGGTTGCATTGGCGGCGGCGCATGAGCGTCCGTCGCCTTCGCTCGCTAAAATCTCTTCAATAGTTTCGGTGTGGGCCGCAAAACCCATCTTCTTCGGATTGACCCCGCCCGGCGCGCCGCTGGCCGCTTTCGCCGCATCTTGAAGATCGCTCAACGTCTCTTCAGCATCTTTAATTGCGACCGCGAGCTTTTTTGACATTGCCGCCGGAGCCAGATCGGACTCGTTCAAATAACCAAGCAGTGGATTGGCGGCGAGAAGTTTGTTGTACTGCTCGACATTCTTTGCTTTCGCTTCCTCGAACTTCGGGGCGATCCAAGCGGTCGATTTTCCCGCGCCAAAATTCGCTGCGCGATACTCACGTTTTTCCCATTCTTGAGTGATGTTGCGAGATTTAATTTGCTCTTCAATTTCGGCTTCGCGATCTTTATAGGCCTGCTGAACGAGCGCATCCATTTCTGCCGCAAGTGGAGCGTATTCCTTATCGGTGAGCTTCGGCATGTTGGTCGGGGCGATTAGTCGGTTCTGAATGTTTTCGAAGTCGCGGGGAATCAAGGTTTTCCCGCTTTGTTTCGAAACAATTCCTGAGCCCACGTACAGCAGTCGCGCTGACTGTTCGTTTAATCGAGCAACAGCAGCTCGAAACTGCGGGATCTTTGTTTTTAAAGTTGCAACACGTGCATCGAGGTCGGTCTTGCAGGTCGGCGTAGGCGCGTCGGCGCACGCTTTTAGCGCCTTAAGTTCTTTTATCCGCGCCTCAACTTTTTGCTGAGACTTCGCGGCAACACGCGACAAAAAATCGTCTGCAGATTCGTTCGATGAGAAGTCGGGGCGCTTGGCGCGTCCGTCAAAGGATTTATAGAAAGCTGTGGACGGAATATACTGAACCTTGCGAGTGCAATTCACTTTGGTCACGTCGCAACCCTTGCCTGGATAATTCTTCCAGAACTCAGCCTTCTCATCCCATTCTCGTTGCGCTTTCGTTCGTACGCCGCCGCGCTGTGATCCGGTCGGACGCGGCGACTGCTCGACAGTCACGACACCTTCGCACGCCTTGTACGGAGATTTCACGGCACCCATGGCTTTTTCTTCAGCCGTCGGCAAATCTTCTTTTTTTGCGGCGGGCGCAGCCGGTGGCTTATTCGTTGTCGTCACTTCGCTTGCCAACGCAAGGTTCGAGCTGCTGATGACAGCGAAGCTGAGAGTGAAGCGGCCGAAGAGAGACAAATATGAATTCAAGCCATGATTCGTTTTCATAGCCTAATTATCGACTAAACTTCGCCTCAGATTGAGTCCAAAATGAGAGGCGCGATTTAGGTCGGGCCAACCCGTCTCGGTATGAGACGGGGCCTCGAGGCGTGCGGCTCGCGCCTACTGATTCATGACGTACGCGAAGATCAAAGGCGCGACGATCGTCGCGTCGCTTTCGATCACAAAGCGTGGCGTTTCAACGCCAAGCTTACCCCACGTGATTTTCTCGTTGGGAATCGCGCCTGAATACGACCCGTACGACGTTGTCGAATCTGAAATCTGGCAGAAATAGCCCCACAGCGGAATGTGGTCGCGTTTCAAGTCTTGGTGAAGCATGGGGACGACACAGATCGGAAAGTCGCCCGCAATTCCGCCGCCGATTTGAAAAAAGCCAATCGACGACTTTGGTGCAACTTCCGTGTACCAGGCCGCAAGTTCGGTCATGTATTCGATACCACTTCGCACCGTGTGAACGTTCTTGATGCCGCCGTCGATGACGTAGGACGCAAAGATATTTCCAAGAGTCGCGTCTTCCCAGCCTGGAACAATCATCGGCAGATTTTTTTCTGCGGCCGCCATCAGCCACGAATCCTTCGGGTCAATTTGGTAATATTGCTTAAGCTCTCCGCTAAGCAGAATCTTGTACATAAATTGGTGCGGGAAGAAACGTTCGCCCGCTTTGTCGGCGGCCTGCCAGTATTTTAAAACCGACTTTTCGATTCGGCGAATCGCCTCTTCTTCGGGAATACAGGTGTCGGTCACGCGGTTTAGATGCCGCTCTAAGAGCTTTTGCTCGTCTTCTGGAGTCAGATCTCGGTAGTTTGGAATTCTCACATAGTGGTCGTGTGCGACGAGGTTAAAGACGTCCTCTTCGAGGTTCGCGCCCGTGCAGCAAATCGCATGGACTTTGTCTTGCCGAATCATCTCGGCCAGTGAAAGCCCGAGTTCGGCCGAGGACATCGCGCCAGCCAACGTCACCAGCATTTTGCCGCCGCTATCCAGGTGTTTTTCGTAGCCGACAGCCGCGTCTTTAAGCGCCGCTGCATTGAAGTGGCGGTAGTGGTGGTCGATAAAGTTGCGCACGCCGCCGGCTGTCGGTGCAGAGGTCGGTGCAGATTTTTTTGCGGTGGTGCTTGCGGGCGGATTCATGGTCGCATTCATCGGGTGACCTCACTCGAAATAAAAACGGACTGTCGTAAAAAGGGAGCCAACTGATACCGCTCGAAGTCGTGCGTTGCAACGCCTAAAAATACGGCGTTAAGCCGAGTTGCTGCCGTTGGTTGCCTCGCAAAAAAATAAGTTGGACAAGTCCGCAATATCTTCTAGAAAAACGGCGAAATGGCAAACTTCCCGAATACACGCTCTTCGCCTCTGCATTCACCGATATTTGCGGCGAAAGATCTTTTTGATTCACGCTATCAGGGCGCAGATGCCGTTCTCGTTGCAGGTTCCGTCGTGCGAGGTGAGGCTTCGCAGCATTCCGATCTGGATCTGGTCGTGATTTTTCCGAAAGTGCGCGCAGCGTACCGCGAATCGTTCACGCACATGGGATGGCCGGTCGAAGCCTTCATTCACGATCTCGAAACGCTGCGCTATTTTTTCTACAGAATTGACCAGCCAGCAGGATCATCAACTCTTTGTGAAATGGTCAAAGAAGGACTCGAGGTTCCGACGGCCTGCAAAGCAACTGTCGAAGCCAAGCATTTGGCGGGGGAAGTGCTATTAGCCGGGCCGCCGCCATTGACGTTCGAAGAAATTGAAGATCGTCGCTATCATATTTCAGAGATGATCGACGACCTGCGCGACCCTCGCACCCGTCACGAGTTGAACGCGGCCGCGGCGCGCGTTTATGGTGACCTTGCCGACTTTTATTGCCGTTCGCGCGGCGCCTGGACAAGTGCCGGCAAAGGGCTTCTGAAACGCATGCGTCAACAAGACCCCGTGATGGCTCGGCGTTTCTCAGAAGCCTTTGATCAGCTCTTCCAGCACGGGCTGCCGGCCGCCGTAATAGGCCTTTCTGAAGAAATGCTAGCGCCGTACGGGGGTTTTCTTTTTGACGCCTACCGCCGCGAAGTTTCGCCAAACTGGCGGGCAACTTAGCGTCGCTTGTAGCCGTCAAGGCGCGTCGGCCATTCGGACCAATCGCGGAGAGCAAACAAAGTTCGAAAGTAGGGCATGTAAGCCAGGGGCCACGGAGCCTGCGGGGCCAATGTCTTAAAACCGTTTTCTTCTTGAAGTCGCCGCAAGAGGCGAATTCGACAATGTTTTTTGCCAAGCTCAAGGGCCGCGTCGAGGCGCTGGAAACCGTTTCGGTATGAGCGCTCAAACGGCCACCAGCCACTCAATTGAAATCGGTAGGCGTACTCAACTGGCAGCTGTTCGTTCAGTGCGGCGCACAGTCCAGGTGGATACTTTCCACTCGCAAAGACTTGTTGAAAGATCGCTTCGCTGGTGAACGCGCGAAGGTAACCGGCCGTTGCGTTAAAGGCGCGACTTGCGCGCAGTGACGTGTTGCGATCGATCGGAAGCCACGCGGCGGCATCAAGCCATTCGCGGTCCACGTACTCTCGATACGCGCGCCTTTCGAGGTCAAGCGCGGCAAGGCCAGCCATTACCAACTGACTGTTTTCGGTCGTTAGCAGAAGTGTTGCGAACTGCCGTACGTCTTTTAGCGCTTCAAGTGGTTTCGAATCGATCGAGCCGCGCATGAGTCTAACTTTTATCGCTGTTAGAA
>JALHOI010000233.1:2859-5565 GCA_022843085.1 Pseudobdellovibrionaceae bacterium | reverse complement strand
TACGAAGACGGATGGCTCAAGTCCGGGGTCAATTTCGATAAGGTTTCGCAAGAGATGAAGCTTGAGGACTACACGGATTTTGTCCGCGATTCGGGACAAACAAGACCGGTACTGGAATATGTAAAGCCGACCGAGGCCTGCACTCCGTACCTAAAAACGTTGATTGAATCGTGGACTGAAGCGGGCCTCTATCCGTGCCGGGCGCGGCTGACTCTTCTGAAGCCGGGCGGAGCGACAAGCTGGCATCAGGATGCGCCCGATTGGATGTATTCCGTTAGAATTCACGTTCCGATCGTGACGAACACGGGGTGCCTCTTCGAAACGAAAGACGAAGCCGAGCATCTGCCATCGGATGGATCGGCGTACTTTGTGTCGGTGAATCGACAGCACCGTGTGGTCAATCGAGGCGAGACGGATCGAATCCACCTGATAGCGAATGTATTCGATACTCGAAAACTGACGCGTTTTCATCAGTATTCAAAACCCAAATCTCCTCGTGCGCCTGATACGGGCGGCGACTAGCCGTGCTGACGATTCGTGTCCTCGATGCAAAAGATGCTGAACAGCTCAATTCCCTTCGTGAGAGCGCGTATCGACACCGCTATGGTGATCAGGTCGATGTTTCCGCTTTGCGCTGGAATGCCAGGCTCGATCACGTTTTGGATTTCGGACTTTTTGAAAATGAGGCCCTCATTTCGGCCTACCGTATGGACCGCGTCTCAGACATCTCCCAGGCCGAATTCCTACTTCAGATTCGAGTCGACGCGGCTTCCCCGCTAATGAATGTGATCTATCCGTTTGCCTTGGGCTGTCGTGCCTGCACGCGGATCGATCGCCAGAATCATGGATTTCACTTTATCCTTCGCGCGGCGGCCATCAGATTTCTCATGAAATCTCGAGCCTCCCATCTTGTCAGTACGTTTCGAGCGGATAACCCTTGGACGTCCGCACTGAAGCAAGCGGGATACGAAATATTCGAAAATCCCCAGGGGTGGGGCGACTTTATCAAGAGCTCGTCACCGGCTTGTATCGGCATTCTTGATATTCGAAAGCATGGAAGCCGCGCGGTTCAATGCTTTGGCGGTGACGAGCCTATTGCGGTCGGGGACTCGATTGGCGCTTCCGAAAGGGCTCAGAGCTGGCTTGATTCGTTTTAGCGGCTTGACGAGGTCCCATTCCATCCCGTAGAACCTTCGTTCCTCTCTTAAAAGAGATCGGGCGCGTCGAAAGTCAATAAGGGCTTTTTCCGCAGTAAACCCTGCCATTCCGTTCGTCTGGAATGTGACAGAGAAAGGTTGAAGAATGCCGACGATTAACCAACTTATCCGCAAGGCGCGGGAAGTTCAGAAAAACAAAACGGCCTCGCCAGCTCTTGAGAGCTGTCCGCAACGCCGTGGTGTTTGCACACGTGTGTACACGACGACTCCGAAGAAGCCGAACTCGGCTCTTCGTAAAGTTGCTCGCGTGCGTCTCTCTAACGGTTACGAAGTCACTTCGTACATCCCAGGCGTTGGCCATAACCTTCAAGAGCACAGCGTGGTCTTGATTCGTGGTGGTCGTGTTAAGGATTTGCCAGGTGTTCGTTATCACATCGTCCGCGGAACCCTTGATACTCAGGGTGTAAACGGCCGTCTCGTCTCTCGTTCGAAGTACGGAACGAAAAGACCAAAGAAATAAGGAGGACTCATGTCACGTCGTCGTCGAGTACATAAAAGAGAGATCCTCCCGGATCCCATCTATAGCGATATCGTCATTACGAAGTTCGTAAACAAAATGATGTACGGTGGAAAGAAATCTACCGCGCAAGCCATTTTCTACGGAGCTTTGGACGAACTCAAAACTAAAATCACTGAAGAAGAACCACTCACGGTATTCCGTAAGGCTCTTGAGAACGCGAAACCGCAGATCGAAGTCCGGTCTCGTCGTGTTGGTGGTGCGACTTACCAAGTTCCCGTCGACGTTCGTCCGTCACGCCGAGTCGCTCTTGCGATGAAATGGCTGATCGACTACTCGCGTGAACGCGGTGAGAAGGACATGGGCAAACGCCTCGCGGGCGAGCTCATCGACGCTTACAACAACCGTGGCAACGCGATTAAGAAAAAAGAAGATGTTCACCGTATGGCAGAAGCGAACAAAGCCTTCTCGCACTACAACTGGTAGAATTTTGCGCCTCTGCGAGCTCCGGCTCGCAGGCCGCGAAGCGAACAGAAAATCGCTCCGTCGGCGCTTCTTGAAGTAGCAGTCCGGCAAGCTCCAGATACCACACTGAGCAACAAGAGGTTCATTCGAAAGAATGGGCCTTTTTTTTACATATCGACAATCGCAGGTCATGGTTGATGAGGGAGACGCAGCGTGAATGCCAAAAATCTAAATCAGTTTGCATGGTGCCATCTCGCTGTTGGTATTTTAATCGGTGGCCTATCGAGCTACCACGACCTCGTGTCGCAGGTATTCCTCGACTCGGCAGTGCGCTATGCGATGAGTCCATTTAATTTATCTTTTCCGGTCAATTTGATTATGATTTTTGTGTGGGTGGCGGCGCTTCTCTATCTACCAGCGGCTATTCTTTTGATTCTAAAAATTAAGAAACTTCGGGCCGGCTTAGTCGCTTAGCGAACGCTTTAGCTCTCGCCGTGGCGCACGTGGATACAGTCGATGGGCATCTCAGCATTTGGTTTTCGTCAGGTACGTCTTGAGGTATCGTTT
>JALHOI010000233.1:0-2849 GCA_022843085.1 Pseudobdellovibrionaceae bacterium | reverse complement strand
CGGCATCATGGCTCACATTGATGCCGGCAAAACGACGACGACCGAGCGGATTTTATTTTACACCGGAAAGTCTCATCGAATGGGCGAGGTCCACGACGGTGACACTGTCATGGATTGGATGGAGCAAGAGCAAGAGCGCGGAATCACAATCACATCGGCTGCAACGAGCTGCGCCTGGAAGAACTATCGCATCAACATTATCGACACGCCTGGGCACGTCGACTTCACAATCGAGGTTGAGCGCTCACTTCGCGTTCTTGACGGCGCTGTTGCTGTTTTTGATGGGGTCAATGGTGTCGAGCCCCAATCGGAAACGGTTTGGCGTCAGGCGGATCGTTACAAAGTTCCTCGAATCTGCTTCATCAATAAAATGGACCGCGTCGGCGCGAACTTTCACGGAAGCGTTCAGACGCTCATCGACCGACTCGAAGCCAATCCCGTTTGCATTCAAATCCCGATCGGAGCCGAAGACCGTTTTCAAGGCGTGATCGACCTCATCAGGATGAAAGCTATCGTTTGGCCGGACTCCGGTGCTGGCGACAAAATGGAAGAAATCGAGATTCCGGGTGATCTAATGGATGAGGCCCGCGCGTACCGAGAAAAGCTTCTCGATAAAGTGACTGAAGTCGACGATGCACTCGCCGACAAGTATCTGATGGGTGAAGAGCTCTCTGAAATCGAAGTTGTCTCGGCGCTTCGTCGTGGAACCATCTCGATGAAGTTTTTCCCGGTCCTTTGCGGTGCAGCTTTTAAGAAGAAAGGTGTTCAGCCGCTTCTCGATGCCGTCATCCGGTATCTTCCAAGTCCTCTCGATGTGCCGCCCATGTTTGGTAAAGATCCCGCCAAAGAAGATCGAGAGATTGAGTGCCCGACCGAGTGGGACGCCAATCTCGCGTGCCTGTCTTTTAAAATCGCGAGCGACCCATTTGCGGGCGCGCTCACTTACGTTCGTGTGTACTCGGGCATTCTGAAAGTGGCTGATCAGGTTTTCAATCCGCGCGAGCAGAAAAAAGAACGCATACAGCGCCTCGTTCGTATGCATGCGAACTCGCGAGAAGAAATTCAAGAGCTTCGTGCTGGAGACATCGGCGCCGTCGTCGGACTCAAGTTTGCTGCAACCGGAGATACACTTTGTCACGTCTCTCATCCCGTCGTCCTCGAATCGATTCAACTTCCAGAGCCTGTGATCGCGGTGGCGATCGAAGCAAAGTCTTCGGCTGATCAGGACAAGATGATGCAGGGGCTTCAGCGCCTCGAGCGCGAAGACCCATCTTGTCGTTTGCGCGTTGACGCGGAGACTGGCCAGACTCTGCTGGCAGGAATGGGCGAACTTCACTTAGAAATTTTGGTCGATAGATTGCTTCGCGAATATAAAATTCAAGCGAACGTCGGTAAACCCCAGGTCAGTTACCGCGAGACGATTTCGAAGCCGGCGCGCGGCGATGCGCGTGTCGAACGAGTCATCGCCGGCGAGACGCAGTTTGGTCACGCTATTGTTGATGTGAAGCCAGGCGCGATGGGTTCGGGATTTAAGTTCACGAATTTGCTGCCGTCGACGACGCTCCCGAAAACGATGAGCGATCCGATTGAACAAGGAATTCGCGAATCTCTCGAGAACGGAGTCCTCGCTGGATTTCTGACCACCGATCTCGAAGTGAAGCTCGTCGGAGCTGAGTACAATCAAGATACCGGCTCTGAGATGGCTTATAAGGTTGCCGGTGCCAACGCGTTTCGTGAGGCGGCTCGCCGGGCTGAGCCGCAGCTCCTTGAGCCGGTCTTCAAGGTCGAAGTGACGACACCAGATGAATTTATGGGCAACGTCATCGGCGACTTGAACTCTCGCCGCGGAAAAGTTCTTTCCATGACCGCCAAGGTTGGCCGCCAAGTTGTCGATGCTGAGGCGCCGTTGGCCACAATGTTTGGATATGCGACCGACCTGCGTTCGGTCACTCAGGGGCGAGGAACTTTCTCGATGGAGTTCAAGCAGTTCGCGCTGGCGCCCAGCAAAGTCGCGAATGAAATTCTTCAAAAGCTGGGGCGCGCTTAGGCCGTCCTGGATCGATCCCGGCACGCACCCAAAATGCGTCAACGATTTTCGAAGAAATCTTGGGAAATCTTTTGACAAGGCTTGCAGTCGGACAGCATACTCTGCGCCTTGACCAGCCCAACACACGGGCGAACGCGGTTTAAAGCCGATTTCGCGAAGGCGAAATTTTCAATAAACTGCGCGATTCTAAAGGGATAGCGGATTTTCGATTGATGCCAGTGGCCGGTTTGTAGGAGAAATCCGAACATCTGCACCATGATGGCCGAAACCGGAAGAACGATCAAACCTAGCAAGAGTCGAAATCTTGGGAAGACGTAGACGACGACCCGTCGGCATCTTCGCAGCGAGGTATCGCAGCGAAGATTGCACTGAAGGGGAACGCGTTGACCCTCCCCAGGGGCGGGAACCTTTTCTCTCGCGCCTAAAAGGTTTTTTGCAGTTCACGGTCCGGGTCAGTTCGAAAAATGTACGCCGCTTTGGGGTTTTGGAAAGGATTTAGATCATGACGAGTCAGAAGATTCGCATCCGTCTGAAAGCATTTGATCATCGACTTCTCGATCAGTCGACTCGCGAGATCGTTGAAACCGCACGTCGAACTGGCGCCCGCGTGGCGGGGCCAATTCCTCTGCCAACGCGTATCAATCGCTACACAGTTCTTCGATCGCCACACGTGGACAAAAAATCGCGTGAGCAGTTCGAGATTCGCACGCACAAACGCATGCTCGATATCCTTGAGCCGACACAGCAAACCGTTGATCAGCTGATGAAGCTCGATCTCTCGGCAGGCGTCGATGTCGAGATC
>JALHOI010000232.1 GCA_022843085.1 Pseudobdellovibrionaceae bacterium | reverse complement strand
TGTTTGGGAACAGCGAGCAGCAGCTGATTGATGCCGAAATTGATCAAATCAGCACGCGGATCATCGTGGTTGCTACACTTCTTGCGTTTGTTTCATTGATCAACATCGGCATTATTCGGTTTGATAGGCTGACTTTCGACGACTACGTTTGCCAAGCACTCTTCGTTGGATCATTTCTTTTCACCGTCGGCCTCAGCATTCATCAGTACTACAAACCGCGACTCGCTCATGAACGAATCATCGTCGGTATGATTCACGACGTCATCGTCACGACAACATTCTTGCTATTCAGCCGCGAAAAGTTTGCGTCGTTTCTATTCATTTACCCTTGGATTTCGATCGGCCATGGCTTTCGCTTCGGTGAACGTTACCTCTTCGTCGCTTCGCTATTCACCTCGGTGGGAATGCTGATACTTTTTAAAGCGAGTCCGTATTGGGGGTCAATGGTACCCTCGGGCCTCGACATGGGCCTCATCTTCGTGCTCGTTGCAAGTTACACGGGTTTTTTACTTCGCGACTTGTCTGCGATCAAAGAGGTCTTAAAACAACTCGCGACGCGCGATCCATTAACTGGATTGGCAAATCGCCGCATTATTGAAGATCAGCTTCCGCATATGGTTGCCGTGCATCAAGAACAGAACATGTCCATGGGTATGATCTACTTTGACCTCGATGGATTCAAACCTGTGAACGACAACCTCGGTCACGACAAAGGCGATCTGCTTTTGAAGCAGATCGCAACGCTTGTCAAAAAAGCGGTGCGATCGGATGACATCGTCGCACGAATTGGTGGCGATGAATTCGTGGTCGTGCTGAATCGAATCGAGAACGAAAAAGCGCTTGCCAACAGAGGGCGCCAGATTCTGGGCTTGATCGAATCGATCAAGCACATCAACGGAGCACAGATTGAAATTTCAGCAAGCCTCGGTTGTCTACTCATCGGCGCGCGGACCCCGAAAGAGTTGAGCTCAAGTCAGAAGCTGATTCGCGAGGCTGATCGCCTCATGTACGCATCGAAAAAATCAGGCCGTGGAGTTCTCTCGATCGCGAGAACCGAAGATCTTTGGACAGTTCAGGCCGCTGCGTAGTTCATAGTTTTCAAACTTTGAGGGTCCAGTCGGCCCGCTCTTTCAAAAGCCCATTCACTTGAATTTCGATTCGGTGCTGACCGCTGTAATATTGTCGAGTCGTAATTTTTTTCAGGTGATGCTGTTTATCGATCCTCAAGTTTGCGTGAGGGTCGAGACTAAATTTTTTGAGCTTAAAGACCTTTGCACGTGTCTGACCATTGGCCTTCATAAAATGAATGACGTAGTCGACGACAACAGACTGCTTTGTTGGTGCCTGCGACTGAATCTCGAAAGACATTGTCAGCCGGTCACCTATTCTATAGTTCAATTTGTCGATCGCGAATTTCGTAATTTTGAGTTTCGGTTTCGAAGAGACCCCGATAGCGGCGAGGGCGCCAGAGTCGCCTTTTTTAATAAGAGTGCGAAGAGCGCGATGCGTGATCCATTCGATTCTTTCGCGGTGTTGAGGCAGAGACTCGCGCTGCCACCTTTTCAAAGTGCGAACGGTCAAATCAGGGTGGTCTTTACTGATATCGTTCAAGTGGTTGGCCACGCTTTTTCGTACGTAAAGGGAATCATCGTTTTTGAGTAGCTCAAGAATCGGCAGCGTTTTTGAGGGATCCCGAATAAAGACGTCAAGCCTTTCGCCCCACGGAAGTCGAGGGCGAGAACCCTCGGAAGCCCAACGTCGGATGTGCTCATTCGAACTTTTCGCGCACTTCAAAAGAAACTTTAGTGTCTCGTCAGTTTGATGCACCAAGAAGGGGCGAACTCCGAACTCGGCCGTAAAGAGCTCAGTCAAACGCTTAAGAGCCGAAAGCGACTCGCGCGGTGTATCTAACCCGTAAGTTTGAATGAACTCGGTGTAGGGCCAAAGAGCGAAGCCTTTCAGCCTGCCGCGTTTTGTCGATGAGACTAGAGTTTGAAGGGCCGTGAGAAAGTCTTGGGGCAGCACTTTGCGAAGCTGTTCGCGCACAGCCACGACGCGACCCTTAAGTTCAAGCGGGTGAAGCGTTGAGGCAACTTTCAAGAACGCCGTCTGATCGAACTCAGGAAAAACGAACGCGATTTCGGTTCCGATGAGTTTGACAACGTCGCGACTGATCAAAAGTTTGAAGGCGTTTGGATTTTCAACTGGCATCAACGTCTCCTTGTGCGATTCGTGTCGCATGACTACTATGACTTCATGGGAAAAGTCGGCTTGTACGTTAAAATTTCGTTTCTTGCGGTTGGCCTCGTCATCGTGATCTTAGTTATTCGCAGCCTGACCACCGACAAGGTTGAAGGCGCTCTTCAGGCGTTAGGAGCAGAAACCGGGTCGAAGGCAGATTCGCCGATGAAGGTCGAAGGCTCGAAACGAACGTTGTGTCGTACCCGTGTTCTTGCGGTTCGGTTTCCCGACGGCAAATCGGTTGTTGAGCGTAAGAGTGGTTTAAAGCTGGATTGGGTCGGCGAAGAGGTTGCTGAAACTTCAGGCAACGAGTACGGGCCCGGCCCGGGCGAAGAGCCTCCCGGGCGGTCATTGGCCTACCTCGAAATTGAAAAATGGTTTGTGAATCACTGTGAGTTTTTGGCAGAACCGGCACCGGCGGTTGACGAGGCCGCCGAACCTCTCGAGCCAAGCAACGAACCAAAGAAGTATGTTCGTTTCGATTTTATCGACGGTAGCCAGCTCGAATTTTATAAAGCGGGCCGTGCTATTTTCAGCGCATCGCACCCCGAAGACCGGTTTGAATCCGCCCAGTTAGAAGAAGCGCTCGACGAACTGCGAGCTCTCGCGGCCTTCCCGGTTGACAGCAAGGTACGCTAAACCCTAATTTGACGCTTCCAACGCGGTCGCCGTAGTCGGCGAGCTGATTTTTGTTCAGATGTAGCTCAGTTGGTAGAGCAAGCGGCTGTTAACCGCTGGGTCGGGGGTTCGAGTCCCTCCATCTGAGCCATTTTTTCTAAAAAAAGCCAATCACTGCAGGTGGTTGGTTTTTTTATTTTAAACCGCACAGTTGAAGGGACTCGAAGGGAGCCGATGTCTTCGCGTTTGATGCGACCTTAGGAGCATTAAATGCGAAGCGGCAGCGCCGGATGCGCTGACGATTCGACGGGGCGGCTCTGCAGGAAGCGACCAGTATGGGAGCGACCGGAAGACCGAGTCCCTCCATCTGAGCCATTTTTTCTTCCCCAAATTTTATCGGCCCGCCGAAATGTTCGGCCTCGAGCCGAAAATTTCTAGGCGCTTGCCGTTCTCGCTCGCTTTGCTCATCGAGAGGAGCGTGCTTGCCATTCACTAAACGAGTTCTCTTACGACAAGACCAAGGCGAATGAACCGATCCGCTTGTAGCCCATCGACTGATAAAGTTTTTGAGCTGGCAAGTCTGTTTCGCCTGTAAAGAGAATGCTCTTGGTGTGGTGATGCAGATCACGGCAATCCTTGAGCATGTGAAACATTGCAGCTTTGGCGAGGCCCCGCTGCCTTAGGTTTGGCGGAGTATAAACGCCACCGACCTGGCCGACCGATTCGCCTTTCGAGTTAAGTGCAACGCGCGACTGAAGTGAGTCACCCTGGAATAATCCCCACCAAACTTGATTCTTAATTTGCTTAGCGAAATCTGATCGTTTTTGTTCGTCCGACAACTCGTCGGGGATTGACAGCTCTGCCATGTAGGCTTTGCTGAACACAAGCCACTGCGGAAAATCCCGTTCTTCAAGAAAACGTACGCGATGATCGTGCTGCAACTTTTGATCAGTCGGGTTTAGCTGGTACGAGTACAAAATCTCTTTCGACTCATAAGCAGGTGCGTAGTCCGGGTGAAGCTTTCGATAAAGTGTCAAGATCGGTTCGATTGACGGCCAGTCGCCGATGAAGCCTTTCAACATGATGGGCTCGGATTTTAGCGATTCGATGATGGCCTCAGTACAACTAGCCTCAACACGATTAACCTCGAGCTGTGCATTCAGATTTCCCCGGCGAGTGAGACAAAAGACGCCGACCATCTCATCAGCAGCCGTTACCATTTTGAAGTTACCGCTGTTGTGATGCGCCGTTAGTTTCGGACCATGTTCACGAAGATTGTTGATAAGAAACTGAGCTGAATCTTCGTGCTTTTTTAGAAAGGCGAAACATCGGTCAATTGTCGCATCCGTTACATTTACTATTTTCATCGAGTGTGCCCCTTCAAATCAATGCGACGTCGCTTTCGTCCTGGGGCGAAATGACATCATTGTGCGACTAAAGAAGTATGTGATCATGATAGTCGAATCTAAAGAAATAGAACTTAAAACAGGTCAGATTATTACGATGAGGTCGCCAGACGCCGGCGACGCTGAAATGTTGCTAAGACATCTTCGATCAGTATTCGCCGAGTCCTACTTGAATATGAATCACCCAAGTGATTACTTCGACAAATTTTCTGTCGCCGAAGAAGAAAAAATTCTGGCGGACTTCGCGGCGTCCCCGTCGAAATTTATGCTTTCAGCAGTTTGCGAAAACGAGATCGTGGGAAACCTGGTCGTGTTTGGGTCAGCGGGTGAATTCTTAAAGCACAACGCAAGACTTGGAATGGGCCTCGAAAAGAAATTCTGTGGTTTGGGCCTTGGTTCAGCCTTGCTCGAACACGCGCTTGGCCAATCCAAGCGCTTCAACTTTCGTCGAATCGAGCTCACCGTCCGCACTTTCAATGAAGCGGGAATTAGGCTCTATGAAAAGGTCGGGTTCCAAAAAGTCGGCCTTCTAAAAAGCGCAGCGTTGATCGACGGTCGGTACGTCGACGAATACATGTACCAGATTTTGTTGGATAAGCCCGAGATACAAACTGAAGTACAATCGCTGTCAATTCACGACAGCATTCTAGTGAGTTACACCGTCACCTCGCAAAAACGAGAAATTGTGATGCAGGTCCAACCTGAAGGCGACGATCAAAAACTGATTGAAGTGACGTTTGGTGGAGTGTGCGCGTACCAGTTTAATAATGATGCCTTCGGTACTATCCTTTACGGAATCGACGAGGTCGACCCGGTAGACGTCATTAAAGAGAATTTCGAGCAAATTCAAAAAGGACGTATCCAATCGGGATGGATGGGCGAGTGGGCGGCAGACTTAGAATCGGCAAGGGCGTACTTCAAACGAGAAATGATTCGCGGTTACGAAATCAGCAGCAGCGTCGGCCTGTCTGGCTGGGTACTAAGCAGGTCGATGACTCAAGCTTAGGACGCAATGTTCCTGTTCGTTTTATCCCTTATTGAGCGACTTCGTTCGCGGCAAAGTGACATTTTGTGTGCGGTTATGACCACGGCAAGCTTGTTTATTGTAACCGGTAGCGGCCCGGAACCTGCACAACTGAGCCGTTTCGGTCACAAATTTTGACCTGGAGAATTTTATGAAAGCCATCGCTGTTGTTCTACTTGCCCTGATCGTATCTGTTCAGAGTCAATCTCACGCAGCCTCGAGCGCTGACATCGCCGAGCTGTCTCAGCTCTCAATGGAATTGGGTCACTTGCGAACAGA
>JALHOI010000231.1 GCA_022843085.1 Pseudobdellovibrionaceae bacterium | reverse complement strand
GCCTGCTCTTTGCTTGGCGAGCTCGGTCGAGGCCGTGAAGGTGACTCAACTTAAAGTGGGTGGCCAAAATGTTCATCACGAGCTCAAAGGCGCGTTTACTGGAGAAAATTCGGCTGCTGTTCTGAAATCGCTCGGCGCCGATTGGGTTTTAGTTGGTCACAGCGAGCGCCGCACCCTTTTCGATGAAACCGACGAGCTGACGTCACTCAAGATGAAGACATCAATTGAACAAGGCCTTTCGGCGATGCTGTGTGTGGGTGAAACTTTAGTTGAGCGTGAATCGCATCAGACTCTGAAGGTTGTCGAACGGCAGCTTGAGGTCGGGCTCTCTAAAGTTGAGGCGCTCCTCCGTTCTAGCCCCAAGCGAATTTCAATCGCCTATGAACCCGTGTGGGCGATCGGCACAGGCAAAGTTGCGACTCCAGATCAAGCGTCTGAGGTTCACCAGTCGATTCGGCGTTGGCTGACGACGACGTATTCGCAAGAAGTTGCGCTCGAAGTTTCGATTCTGTACGGAGGCAGTGTGAAGCCCGACAACGCCGGGTCGATTGCGGCCAAAGCTGACGTTGATGGATTTCTTGTCGGCGGAGCCTCACTTGAGCCTGCGACGTTTCTCGGCCTCTTTTGAGATCTCGAATTTGACTGTCAAAAACCGAGACACTTTGCCTTTTGAAATTATAATGCGCAGCATCAAGAGTCTGATTGAAGGGCGGTTTTAACGTCGTCGACCCACGACGTTTAACGCCGAGGCGGCGAGCACTTTGCGCGTCTCAACTAAGTGACTTCTGAAGGCTGAAGTTTCATGGCAAACTACGTCCGGGTAAGAGAGTTGTCGTTCTTCAATCGATCTGAGTCTTGGGCTCTAGGCACGGTGGGTGCAAACTTCGTTAGCGTTGCGTAGGCGCATTCGAAGCACAGAGGCTGAAACTTAGATCGGTCAGTAAGGACGAGAAGATGGATAAAAAGGAATCGACCGGAGTATGGTCGCAGCTTCGCCGCTGCCACCGCTGCTTTTCATTCAATGAATCGCTCGGTGATCGGGTTTTCAAATGTGGTGCGTGCAAAGCCCACTTCGCTCCCTATTTTTTTGCAGAGTTCAAACCCGAAGCACTGTCATCCCGAGCTCAGTCACTCGTTTTGACCAGCGCGAAGCGGTACCGACCCGTCGTCGGACTCACGTGGTGGTGGACGGAATCCGACACTTCATCTGACAACTCGTCGGGCGAGCGCTTCATCGCACGGGCGTGAAGCCGCTTCAGGTCTTCGGGGGGCTGCGTACGACCGAAGCGCGACGCACTGTTCTTCGGTGACAGTGCCCTTTCGATTCATCGACAACTTAAGGTCTATGGAGCGAACACTCGAAAAGTCAAAAGCGCCTGATCTGAAAATTACGATCGAAGATATCCGGGCAGCGCGCGAAGTCATCAAAGGTCGCATTCGGCGAACACCGCTTCGCGAGTCGCCGTTTTCAGTCGCGCGTGCGCCTGAAGGCTCACAGGTATTTTTCAAATTCGAAAATGAACAGCTGACAGGAAGCTTTAAGATTCGCGGTGCGCTCAACACGATGTTGTCGCTTTCAAAAGAAGACCGCGAGCGCGGTGTTGTCGCAAGTAGCGCCGGAAACCACGCCCAGGGCGTCGCCTACGGTGCGAAGGTTGTTGGTGCAACGGCAAATATCGTCATGCCTGCGACGGCCCCCATCGTAAAAATAAACGCGACTCGTTCTCACGGCGCGAACGTGATTCTGCACGGCGAAGTTTACGACGACGCCTACGCGAAGGCTCTTGAGCTGGAAAAAGAAAAAGGCTGGATTTTTGTACATCCGTACCTGAATCCTCAAGTCATCGCGGGCCAGGGAACGATCGGACTCGAGGTACTTGAAGATCTGCCTGACGTCGACACGATCGTCGTGCCGATCGGTGGTGGCGGATTGATCAGCGGAATCGCGCTGGCCGCAAAATCTTTAAATCCAAAAATTCGAATCGTTGGGGTTGTTTCAGATCAAGCGCCCATGATGATGAGAATGTTCTACGGCGAGACATTTGCAGCAATTCAAGCTGAAAAAAGATCGGCGCTGTTGCAGCCCAAACGCGTAACGACGATCGCAGAAGGTATCGCGGTCAAAAATGCGAGCCCAATCATGTTCGAGACTCACATCAAGCGTTTGGTCGACGATATTGTTGCCGTAAATGACGATGAAGTTGCGGCGGCGATTGTCTCGCTGCTTGAAAAAGCGAAGACCGTGACAGAAGGATCCGGCGCGGCCGGTCTTGCAGCGGTCATGGCTGGAAAGATTGCGGGCGGCAAAAAAATCGCAGTCATTCTGTGCGGCGGGAATATTGACTTGAACGTTATGTCTCGAGTTATCGAAAGCGGCCTTCGGCACGAACATCGTTTAGCTCGAATCGCATTGGTTGTTGACGATTTGCCGGGCAATCTTCAGCGAATCACCACTGTAATGGCCGAAGAGAGAGCCAACGTGCTAGAAGTTTACCACGACCGCGTTTCGCCTGAACTTTCGCTTCGCGAAACCCGAATCGACTTTTTAGTTGAAACGTCCAACCAAGAGCAAATCAACACGCTTCACCAGCGCCTGCGCGCGCAGGGCTTCAAAGTGCTTGGTTAAATGCCGACCCTGATTGTTTGCTTGACCCATCTCGCCCCGCGGCTGGTAGGACTTAGAGTATGCCAAGCGAGAGTGAAGTCATGACGGAAGGCCCACCTAAATCTAAACCACAGGCGATTCTCGAAGCGCAATCAGCGGTGGCGCAGACGACAACAAGACCGAGGCGATCGGCGGACACTGGGCCGATCGTCGTGACCATTGATGGGCCTGCCGCCAGCGGAAAGTCATCGGTTTCGCGCGAACTCGCGAGACGGCTTGGATGGCGTTGGGTGTCGACAGGCACGTTTTACCGCGGACTTGCCTGGGCGGCGCATGAGATCGGCCTTGATCTCGACGAGGAAATGGACTTGGTCGAATTCTCAACGAGCGATCGATGGAAGGTTGAACTCACACTCGAGACGACTTGCTTTTACTTCGACGGTGTCGATCGAACCGAAGATATCAGCAAAGAATCGGTCGGTTCGCTCGCATCGAAAATTTCTTCTTACCCGAAGGTGCGGCTCGCGCTTCTTGAGGCCCAACGGCAGTGCGCAACGTTCGATCAAGGATTGATCGCTGAAGGTCGTGATTGCGGCACGGTGGTTTTTCCCAATGCGAATATGAAAGTGTTTTTGACAGCACGAGCCGAAGACCGCGCCCAACGACGAGCGGCCGACGAAGGCGGGTCACTTGAAGACACGAAGTCGCAGCAAGAGCAACGCGATCGGCAAGACGCAAACCGAAAGGCGGCTCCAATGACAGTTCCTGACGGAGCATTGATGCTCGATACGAGTCAGTTTTCCTTTTTCGAAGTCGTCGAAAAGATCGAGGCTCAGATTCGAGCCCAAGTCTCGATTGAAAAGAATTTGTAACTTAAAACGAGTTTTCAACTCCTACGCCGAATCCCGGAGTACTTATGCGATTGCCAGCACGATTATTATTGAGACTATCAGCGTCGAATTTTTGTAAGCGGTTTAAGCGTTTCTCGAAACAGTCATCGGCGCATTCTTTTTCTGTCGTGGCTCTATCTGCCTCGTTGCTACTGGGCGCATGTGCTTCGAAACCGAGTGTACCGGCACAACTTAGAAACGAAGAAGACGCGAAACTTGAAGCGGTCATCTCGGCTTTTTCTGAAGCAGCCAAGCGAATTGATGCCTACAGCGCGCCATATTTTAACGTTGAAGAAGATCTTGGTAAATTCGGCGACTACTTAAGCTCCGAGCAGCGCGAGCGAGAAAGAAAACTCTATGAAACGGCGCTTGCGCAAGTTTCGACGATTCAAAGTCAGAAGCTTTCGCCAGGAATGTCGATCGCCTACTCGCTCTTTCAATCGGATATGGAAAGAAGTCTCAAAGCTTTCGAGCTTCCCCTTGAATTTTTTAGTTTTCATCAAATGGGTAATCGACTTCGCACATACATAGATGACTCAAGCCCCGATTTAACGACTTTCCCTTTCGATTCAGTTACGCATTACCGTGCCTTTATCCAACGCTCCGAAGGTTTTCCCGACTTTGTTGGGCGGCAGATTGCGAATCTTAAAGAGGGCGCGAAGAAAGGTTACGCTTTAAATTGCACGATTGCGAAAGCTTCGATCGAAACCTACAGAGACGCGCTCGAGGCGGACGTCGAAAAAAATCCATTTTACCGCCCCGTTTTAAAAATGCCGGCGACTTTTACGAAAGCCGAGCAAGCCGAAATTGCGGCTGGTTTTAGAAATATGATTGCCGGCCGAATTTTGCCGAGTTTTCAGCGGTTCGATCGCTTTTATCGCAACGAATATCTGAAGCTTTGCCGAAAATCTTACGGCTTAAGCAAGGTGCCTCGCGGCGCTGAGCTTTATCGAAACGCGATTCGAGGTAACACTGATTTAGACCTCAAGGCCGAAACCATTCACCAGACTGGTTTGAATGAGGTGAAGCGAATTCGCAAAGAAATGACAGCCGCGCTGAAGCAGCTGGGTCTCAACGGAACGTTGCGCGAGTCGTTGATTGCGCTGAAGGATGATCCCAAGAGTTATTTTACCGACGTTCAATCAATGTTCGATGCGTACAAGGTTTACGGAGCAAAGGTTGCAGCCGTTATGCCACAGTATTTTTCACAAATTCCGAAAACCGAATTCAAACTTGTCGCCGGTGAAAATTCAGAAGCTGCAGCAGCTAGTTACCGGGATCCGACCGAACTCATTCCCTACGGCCGTTTTATTGTGAACGGAAAAAATTTGAAGAGCACCGCTAGGTATGGGGTGAACACGCTCTTTTTGCATGAAGCGATTCCCGGTCATCACTTCCATTTCGCACTTCAATACGAAATGAAAGATCAGTTGTCTGAGTACCAGCGTAAGATTTTTTACTCGAACGCCTTCGGCGAAGGCTGGGCGCTTTATGCCGAGCAGCTTGGGCGTGAAATGGGTCTTGTGTCTGAGCCCGATCAACTTGTTGGAAGTCTTTCTGACGAAATGCTTCGAGCTGTTCGTTTGGTCGTCGACACGGGAATTCATCACTACGGTTGGTCGCGCGCCAGAGTCATTCAGTACATGACTGAAAACCTCGCGAGCGACGCGCGCGGAATTCAAACTGAGGCCGATCGTTATTCGGTGATGCCGGGCCAGGCTCTGGGTTACAAAATTGGTCAGCTCAAGATTCTCGAGCTTCGAGACCGAGCGAAAAAAGAACTTGGCCCAAAATTCGACATCAAGGAATTTCACCGCACTGTTCTCGGTTCGGGCACACTCTCACTGCCGATACTCGAATCGAAGGTGCTTGCGTGGATAGACGCCGCGAAGCTGAGCCGCTAGCCGTCGCGGCTGAGCTTAGGGGGCACCAGTGGCCCCCTTGTACGACGGCGGGCCCGAGGTTGAGTCCAGCATGGGAACACACGCGCATTTTCGACAGCCGTCTTCGCTAACGGTGCATTCGAGGCTTCCCCAGCCGCAATAAATCGAGGTCGTCGCACAGGTGGTCGATGTCAGCTCAGTC
>JALHOI010000230.1 GCA_022843085.1 Pseudobdellovibrionaceae bacterium | reverse complement strand
TGTCGCTGTTCCGAACATCGAGTTCCGCAACATTCAAGCGCCACGAAACTTCGATTTCGCTAGCCTCAGTCGGGCCGCGATTGTTTTGATGTTTGCTTTCATGGGTATCGAAAGTGCGCTCGTGCCATCAGGCGAAGTCAAAAACCCCGAACGTACGGTGCCGCGTGGTTTGATCTTAGGTCTTGGCAGCGTCGTCATTCTCTATCTCCTGCTGCAGATCGCAGCGCAAGGAGTTCTCGGCGCCTCGATGAGTGACCCGAACACCAAGGCGGCACCATTGGTTGCCGCAGCGTCGGCTTTGCTGGGTCAACCAGGAAAATACTTGTTACTGATCGGCACACTCGTGTCGATGCTAGGATATATGAGTGCAATGACCCTCGCCATTCCCCGCGCACTTTTCGTGATGGGAGAAAAGCGCATTCTTCCCCGCATCTTTTCTTCGGTGCATCCAAAGTTTCACTCACCACAGTTTGCGATCACCGTCAATTCGGCGATCGTCGTGCTTCTGGCGATCACGAGCTCGTTTGAAAAGCTGGCCATTATCGCGAACCTCTCAGCACTTTTACTCTATGTGTTGTGTGCGCTTGCCGCTGCGAAGATCACGAAAGGAATTCCGTGGGTACCGATCTTCACATGCCTAATTCTTGCGGCACTACTGACATCAATTACGCTGACCGAGTGGTTGATGGTGGGTGGTGTACTCGCTGCCGGTTCGCTTTTGTATTTCGTTTCACAACGGCGCCGTATCAGCTAGCCGGTGGTAGACACGAATTTTGTTCAATCCCTCGCGCGAGAAAAGGTACGACTGCAAATCTGCTACATCTCTAAAGGTCTGCCTGATGCCAAGTTCAAATCGAACGACGTCGATAAAAATTTTCTCTTCAAAATCTTCTAATCTCTTAAGTTCAGTTGTGTGCCAGTGCCTCGCGCCTTCTTCGGGCAATCCTGGCATCAGTTGTGACTGAACGAGTTCGATTCCTAAACTTCCAACCGAAGTTCGTCGAAAGTCGTCGTGCTTCGAGTTATCACCCAAGGCTGGAGAGATGTGTTCGAGAACTTGAAAGCCGTTCGCGAGATCTTCTTTAAGTTCTTGAGGTGCAATGACCTCAGCAATTGGACGAACGAACGAAGAATCACTTAAGTCTCGAATTGCGATGGCATCAGTGGGCTTCCACGTCGTTGTATATTCGGTGACAGAATTTTGGAGATGTGGGAACTTAAGTTGAACACCGTAGCGAAGCAACAGCAGGGCTTTCGCGCGCGCAATCGGCTTGACATAGTGTTCGATCCAAAAATCCCGCGCTTCATGCAGAGTTGACGTACCAGCGATTCTTGCCCCTAATGTGGGGATTGAAGAAGACGGTAGCCAGTTGTTGCCGTTATTAAACGCCGATAGATCGCGAACAGTAAAACCGTTTCCCGTCTTATCGTCGACGAATGCTGCGACGTCGTAAAGAACTATGAGCTTCGGATCTTGCCTCGATCGGCGATCTACGCGTCTTACGAGGTTGCCTCGCGTCATTGAAACTTTCACGCTGTTGCGCAGGTCGGCTTTCGTCGGATTGTTCTCGTTTGGTGTAGGATGATTGGTCGCAAGCTTCAATGAGAGGGTTGTTCCTCTTACGACCATTGATCGTGAAGCAGTGTAGTGCAGATCCATGCCGGCTGTTGAAGCGTATGAGCCGCCTGGGCGAAACGGCACACTTTCAACCGTGTTGCGCGGGTGACTCGGCCAATTAATTTCTGAAGCGCTTCCTTTAAACAAAACTCGTTTAAATTCAGCCGGTAGTTTATAGCCTTCAACAACTCGAACTTTAACTTCGGACTGGGGAGCAGCCGTGGTTTCAGACCTAATCCAACCGAGAGGCTGAACCATTCTTTCGTGATTTTCAAGAGCCTCGTTCGCCATCCACGTCATAAAGCCGAGGGTGTAGACTGCATCTTGTTTCGATTTTTTATTTAAGAAGCTTGCGATCTTAGTCTGCGTATCGGCTCGAGCAACCTGCTCGTCGATGAAGTATAGAATCTGCTCGAGACCTCGTCTGCGGTTATCAACAGCGCGCCACGTTCGTTTTTTCAAACTTTCTCGAAGCATTCTGTACTGCGATTCGCTAAAATTCAGTCGACGAAAAATTTTTTGAAAATCAATTTTTTTAATCTCAAGCGAAAGTTCTGGCGAAATGTAGAAGTCATCAAGTAGCTCAATTGTTCCAAGAATCTCGTCGACAGACTTCGATTCTGCAAAGCTCTTCAAAGCCGATTTCGCTATCCGGGGGTAAAGCTGGGCTTTGATAATTTCGTGTCGCTGAGGCCAGTCCCCGAGCGACTTATCACTTTCAATTCTCTCACGTTCGAACGATAGCGCCTTCAGGGAAAGCGAGGTCTCGTCATGTTCAGCAATCAGCGCCGGTTTAAATAACGCGTCACACGAAAATGAGGGATTCGCGAGTACGGCGTTCGGTAGAATCAGGGATGAAAAAATTGAAAGAACAGCTCGCCGCCAGAGAAAAGCTGTATACGGGACCGACAAGAAGCTCAAAATCGTCACAACAGTCTTCACAGGGAATGTTCCTCCGCTGCGATTTCAAAATTAACATACATCTAGCAGAAGTTTGTGCAACTTCAGCGCCGCTCTTATTTTCTAGCGGCTCACCGGATTTTAACGTCCAAGACGGCAAACCTATTTGCACGAAGCATTAACTTGATCTGGGCGGTTCCACCTGTTGGGCAGCAATTCGCATCGTTCATTCGAAATAAACCTGTTTCTGCAGTCATCGTCTCAAGATCGGGCCACAGCCCTTTTCGAATCTGCAAACCTTTAGGGATTAGTTTCTGCACTTCGTTTTCCCATGACTTTGATTCGATGAGGGCCCAGTCGCGTTTTTCTCGAACGTAATACTCACTCGCATTGCCGGCACCCGTGCCGTCAACCTGAATGGGCAACACGAGAATCTGCTTGCCATTCAAGTTCAAAAGTTTTGGCTTCGAAAAGTTTCGGGTGCCAAGTTCGTTGTCGATTCTTTCAAAAATTGTTCGAGGCGCTGGTGATTTCGTCGAACTTCCAATTAAGGTCATGGCCCTTTGACGGTGATGGCGCGCTTCAAAACTGCCGTCACCACATGCTGAAGCAGGTGCTTGAGCTTCCCGTTGATTAGGCATCAAACAAAACAATTGATAGCTCAAAGTTTCGTCGCCAACTGTTCCTACCTCGCCTGATTCGCTAATTTTGCACTCACGGACTTCGTCCGAACCTCTCCCTACTTTAACGCCTCGAAGTCGCGCGCAATCCGTGGAACCTGCGTAAGCTTCGAAGGCCAAAATCAAAACGAAAAAGAACAAAATGTAGAACACCGTGACCTCAGTGGTTTTCTTGGAACCAAGACAATCGCCAGCAAATCTGCCGCTAGTAAAATAGCTTGCCGCAGATTGTTCAAACGCAGTTAACATTCACGCTCTAATTTGAGACGATGCACTGCACCTCGACTAAAGTTTGGTTGCGGCGCAACCGAAAACTTAGAGTGAGATTACAGCTCAAAACGTGCAAGACCTTCAGGCTCAGCCGGCTTTGCTTGCTCGTCGGGCTCACTCTGCTTATTGCGGGCTGCACGCCCTTTCTTGAAGCGCTGTCACGCCTCGCACCACCTGGTTTTGTGCCTCGCGACCTCAGCGGCGCCGTGCCCGAGGACCTTGGCTCGACCGGAAAACTTGAATACACCGGCCGTGCGGTCGTTCATACATCAGCGACGGCAGATCTTCTCGTCTTCTGTGATCCACCCTCGACTCACTATGCGCTGCAAACCGAGCGACCCAGTTCGCTGGCATCAGCAGAGTGGCTTGACTGCCCGGGTGCGCCAGGCGCGATTGTCACGACACCTCCGCTGTCTGATGGAGAAAATGAATTCAAACTCTGGTTTCGATCCGTCGTTGGCTTGAATCCCACACCTCAGACCATCATCGTGCACAAAGAGCCGTCGCGCTTCTTTCACCTTACAGGCACAGAGCTTGGAACACTCAACGCATCCTCGCGCACTCCGATCATATTAAATGATCATCTCTGGTTGATCGCCGACCCATTGAACGACGTTGCTGGTGTTGATGCCGGAGCTCTTCACATCGCCACAAGACGGGGTGACATCGTTCACACGATTCGTGGTCGCTGCGCGGGCGACGAATTCTCGAGCCTTCAAGTCTTGCGTCTTGACGATAGTCGATTTGTTGTTGTTTCGCCGAAGGCGGCAAACGCGGATTGTTCGATCAGCCGCGTGGGCCAGGTTGTTGTCTTTCACAAAACTGGCGCCGAGCTCGCGCGGTGGCAGGGATCGGTTGCCAATGACCGCGTCGGTTCTTGCGGCAGCTTCGACTTTTTAACGGGGGTTAAAGTTTTAGCAAATTCAAATCTTTCGATTTGCTCAACGCATGAAGATGCCGACGGCCTCGTCGACTCGGGCCGCTACCGATTGATCCGAGGCAGCGACTATCAAACTCTTCTCGACATCAAAGGCGATGTCGCCGGCGACAAAATCGGACTTTCGGCCGAGGGAGTATCCAGCACGAGCGGAATCGTCGAACTTGATAACGGAAACCTCGTTGTCAGTTCGATCGATGATTCAATCGCAAGCGGCGATGCGCAAGTCGGATCATTTCATCTGATTAACTCGGTGACCGGCGTGATCATCCACTCGGCTTTCGGCGACGCCGCAGGCGACAGCCTCGGCAGAAGCATCGATGGAATTTTGAAACTTCAAGGTGGCCAATTCTTAATCTCGAGTTCGCTTTTTTCCACCGGCGCCGGCAAGCTCGAAGTTCGCAACCCGTCGACGGGGCTCGTGATTTCACAGGTCGTCGGTGCACTTGCGACCGGCATAAATCTTGGCTTGGAAGGCCACCAGGTTTTTCCAAATGGTAACCTCCTTTTTAATGCCTTTGCGGGCGACCGGGGTTTAGCGGTTGTCGTCAATAACACAACAGGAGCCATGACTTCGGTCAGCGGCCCTGACCCTGGCGATCAATGGGGAGTCCCAGTGATCTTTCCTGCCGCGGTCACCTTAACGAACGGTAACTTCGTACTTCTCAGTACCTATGACGACAGTGGGGGCCTGATATGGACAGGCTCGGCAACTCTTGTGAACGGTACGACGGGTGCCGTAATTCTGACGATCACCGGTGCGGCAACCTTAGAATTCTCGAATGCGTACGTACAACCACTCGAGAACGGAAACTTTTTTCTGGTTCAGTCCTCGTTCAATGGAAACCGAGGTCGCATAAGGCTTATCAGCGGCAGCGACGGCACAACACTTTGGAATTTAGCTTTTCCAACGTTTGCCGATCTCGCGAGCACAAATTTTGAGTTTGCTGACGATGACGTTGTCGCCGTCAGTACGCCGTACGAAAACTTTGGCGGTTTATCTAATAACGGGTGCATTCGGCTGCTGAACACCTCAACCGGGACCATCATCAGTTCGACGTGTGGAGCCGCGGCCAACGATTACCTGGGTAGTACCACGTTCAACTCTCCCGAGCTTCGCATCATCGATTCGCCCATCCTTGTCGTTCCATCGCCACAAGAAGCAGACGCTGGCA
>JALHOI010000229.1:3854-5584 GCA_022843085.1 Pseudobdellovibrionaceae bacterium | reverse complement strand
GTGCCCTGCGCGCAGCTCCGGCTGTGGGCGCTACGATTATGAGTCTGTATCTTGCCGGTACAAACAACATGCGCACCGGCCGTTGGTTACTGATTGCCGTCGCAGGCTTTGGCGTCTGTATTCTTATCTTTGGACTCAGCCGAAACTTTTATTTGTCGTTCCTCGCCCTCGGCTTCAGCGGCGTCTTCGATAGCATTAGCATGGTCATTCGGTCTTCGGCCGTACAGCTGGCATCGCCCGATCATATGCGAGGAAAAATCTCAGCTGTAAATTCAATCTTTATTGGTTCATCAAATGAAATCGGCGAACTTGAATCCGGCTTGGCTGCTAAGCTGATGGGAACGGCTCCTGCTGTTTACTTCGGCGGCGTCATGTGCTTACTCACCGTCGGCGTGATCGCTTGGCGATCACCTGCGCTGCGAAAGATGGACCTCGCAGACTTCGAACAGAAATCCCACATTGGACCTTAAAAACGTGCGCCCAGTGCGACGCTTGCGATTGTCGGGCTCGAGAAATTGAGTCCCGACGACAGCGACGTCAGAGATGAGATTTCTAGCGTTAGCATCCAAGCCGGGCTGAACCAAAACCGTGATCCAACGATCAGTTGACCGTAATTGTATTCGCTGCGATCGATCGTAAACGCCAGTTGACCAGTGTCGGCGTCTCGGGCCTCAATAGGGTCCATATTCACATGGACAACGCGAAATGCGCCGTAGGGCTCCCACCAGCCGTTGAGATGGCTCAAAACTAAGTCTCCATAAAAGTGACTACCGCCGACCGACGAGCCGACACCAGCGGCCCCCGCGAACGACCAACCACCCGCAGCGCTATTCACAAACGCATGTTTGATGCGAACCCCGACGCTCAGTGATTCAAGCTGTAAACCAAAGTCCCAGTCTTTCGCGATTCCGACGGTCCACTTGGCGGAATAGCCGGCATTCGCAACACCGGCAATAAGCTCGTGGTTCGATTCACCAACGGTTCGCGCAGACTCGTGCAAAACCAACGGGCCAAAAGCACAAGCCGACATAAAGCCAGAAGCCAAGAGGACAGCAGCCGAGCGCAACAGGTTCGAATGTTCCTTTCGAATTTTCATGCAATAAGTCGAACGCTTTTACATCGCGAGGTCAACTTTGGAATGGCGCCGCTCGCAGCGATTCACAGCTCGAGTTGAGGTACTGTGAGCAATCTCGGCTTAACGTTTAGATTAGATATTCATTACGCGCGGGATTTTCCAATAGTCGACGTAATCGTCCAAATTCAGGGCACGATCTGACGTCTCGCCGTTCTCAATCAGGTCAACAAGCACGCCAAGCGCATCAATCGTCGTAAAGATGCCGATGCAATGCATTTTCGAGTCGACGATAAGCGCCGACGCAACTTCCTGTTCGCGCATTCTCTTCACGACCTCAAGAAGCGGTGACGATCTGAACGCCATGACAAAATTGCGGCTCATCACATCGGTCACACGCAATGCGCCAGATCCGGGCCGAGCCAACGCCTCTCGCAGATCTACGGCCGAAACAATGCCCGTCAACACGTCTGCTTCCGTGATTGGGAGGTGCAGAATTTCGCAATCGTTCATCAGCTCGAGTGCTTCATTTAAGGTGAAGTCGCTTGTTGCAACGTAAGGACTTCGAATCATATGTCGATCAATATTTCTTTCCACGATGTAACCTTAAGTCGCCGTAACGTTGAGTTCCAACTTAGTTTTTACGGAATTCAATATG
>JALHOI010000229.1:0-3844 GCA_022843085.1 Pseudobdellovibrionaceae bacterium | reverse complement strand
CAAAAGCTTTTTGAGCAATCGTCCGAATCCGGTCTGGCCGTTCGCATCCATCGATATGCACATCCAACCGGCAGCTGGACATCACCGGCTTACCGGATTCGCCAAGATCAACTAACAGAAGTGACTTAACTTCAACTGTCGTAAACGCCAGTTTCGATTTCTCAGCATAAACTTTGAAGGTGGCCACAAAGCAGTTCGTCAGCGCCTGAGCAAACAGATCTTCGGGCGAAAGCCCCGTACCGGGACCGTCGAACTCGGGCGGAATGGCACAAACGACCTCTCGACCGACACTCTCGATACTCCAATTCGAGTTTATGCCGACCTCGGATTTTGCATGCGCATGAAATTGAACAGGATAAGCAGTCATTTCGGAACCTCACAATACGGACTCGCCGAGCAGTCCAATTTTCTTCGCGGCAGGTAGGGGCGAACGACAACGAAAGCACGGTAGCCAAGCTCGAGTACAGGCCGAACGATTTGAGAATCCGAAATTTTCCACAAAAATTTGTAACGAGGTAGCTGTTGCCAAATTGTTCGAAAGGCCTCAACGCCCTCGTGAAGTACGCCGTCGGGACCACGAACATGCATCACTCGGTGAACTTTGTGTGGGTCAAGTCCATGCGCCTCTGGCACAAAACCAGGTGCAGTTATGTCGACGAACTCAAAGTTTTCTGAACCTTCGAGGCGACGATAGTGGTTGATTTCGGCCGAACAAGCCATGCATAGACCGTCGAAATAAACCGCGCCCACGGCTGGTCGAATCTGGCTGGCTTCCATGTGGACCTCCCATATGGTTCATGGTACTATGAACCATATGAAAACACAAGAAACACAAAAACTTCACCAACTGGCCGCGGTCGTTGGTGAATTTATTCGCTACTGGGGATTTCGCAAAATTCATGGAGAAATCTGGACCGTCGTATTTCTGTCTCAGGCCCCGCTATCCGGAGTCGAAATAGGACGGATTTTGAAGGTCTCAAAGGCTCTTGTGAGCCCCGCCCTGAAAGAGCTTATCAAAGAGGGGCTTATTCAAACGACTCAAAGCGAGAACTCGAAAACGAAACGTTACGAGGCGCACGATAACGTCAGTACGGTGATTCGAGGCGTATTGCGCCGACGTGAACAGAGAATGCTTGCAGATGCGGCCGCGAAACACGTTGCTCTGCTTGATGTTGCTCGATCGACAACATCGCTCAATTCCAAACGCATCGAAACTCTTGGCACCCTCATCCAAACAGCGCAATTCAGTTTGGCCGCACTGGTGAATGAGGACGACTTTTGGACGTCGTAACGCCTTTCAACGAACATTTTGAAATCTTGCTGCAACTTCACATTGCAAGCTGCTGCTTCATGGCCGGCGTAATCTGGATTGTCCAGCTTTTGGTCTACCCCGCCTTTCAAGAGGTCGACGAGAAAAGGTTTCCGTCTTTTCACGTTCGGCATACAACTCGGATTTCGTACATCGTCGGTCCGATGATGATTGCTGAAGTAGTCACCGGCCTCCTCGTCTTGAGCGTTCGTCCGACTGACTTCATCCTCATCACCAATTTGATTCTGCTGGCTATAATTTGGCTCAACACCTTTGCGGTCAGCGTGCCCCTTCACAATTCTCTCGGCTACAAGCGGACCGGCAAAACGATCGAGAGGCTCGTATGGACCAATTGGCCCAGAACGCTCGCGTGGACCATACGTTCTGTGCTACTTATTAGTTATGTCGCAAGCTTATCAGCCGAATGAACTCTACATCGAACGAATTTATGAAGCTCCGGTCGAAGCGGTCTGGGATGCGTGGGTTGACCCAGAAAAAGTTGGAAGATGGTGGGGCCCCCGCGGCTTCACGCTGACGACCCAGCAGAAAGATGTGCGAGTCGGGGGAACATGGACTTACACGATGCACGGGCCCGACGGCGTGAACTATCCAAACAAAACTGTTTTTTACGAAGTCGAAAAGTACGCGAAGCTCGTTTACGATCACGGTGCTAATGATGAACAGCCCGCCATGTTTCGAGTGACTGTTCTCTTCTCAAATGAATCCGGCCGAACAAAGATGGCGATGTGGATGACCCTAGCGACCGCTGAAAAAGCGCGCGAGACCGAAAAGTTTATTAAAGAAGCAGGTGGTCACGCAACTTGGGATCGCCTTGCAGAGTTCCTGGCCACAACTCAGACCAACGAAGACAAGTTTGTCATCAATCGAACATTTACAGCTTCGGTCGATGTCATCTTTGACATCTGGACAGATCCAATAAAGTTTTCGAAGTGGCTTCCGCCCAAGGGCTTCACACAGCAGATTCTAAGGGGTGAAGTTCGACCTGGTGACGAGTTGTTTTACCGTATGGACGGGCCCGAGAACGTGAAAATGTTCGGCAAAATACGCTACCGCGAAGTTTCGAAAACGAAACTTGTGTACACACAGATTTTCACTGATGAAGATGGTCGTGTTAGTCGCCATCCGTTCGCGCCAACTTGGCCCGAATCAATGTTGACGACCGTTCGATTCTATAGAGAAGCGGCCGAAGCGACGCGCGTCGAAATTACGTGGGTCGTCGACGGCGAAGCCAGCGACATTGAACGCCAAACATTTCACGGTGCAAAAGCCGGGATGACACAAGGGTGGACGGGTTCTTTCGATAAACTCGAGGCCTACGTCGATCCGAGATAGGCCTGGCTAAGTCGCGTTTCACGATATTCAGATTTAAGTCGTTCATAGGTATTGAAGACGATCGGGCAAACGTGCAAATTTCTGAGGACTCGATTCAAGGAGCTAACGAAGTTTGGTTCGTCCAAATACGGATACCTACGACAGAGGTTCGGTCGTGCTTCGTAGACCGAGCAACGATTGCTTCTCAAGAATGGGCACGGGCGCTGCCGCATCACGAGATCACCTTCTGAATCGAGTCGCATATACTTCTTACGAAATTCATGGGTTTCGAGATTGACGCTTTCGGCGAGTCGGCTGACATCGCGGTAATCCGGCGCAATGACCAATGCCCGACAACACTTGGCGCACGCGGTGCAATCAACGACGGCCGTCACCTCTTTTGCGATCTTATGAACAAGGTTGTCCACATCTTGGACTCTTTGAGTCTTGAGAAAACGGGAGAACGCGAGATCGACCATCGAATTTTTTTGTGCTGCTGTCTCGATTTTCTTCGGATCGAGTTCCATCGCACCATTCTTTGAAGCGTGGATCTCGATGTCAAAAGTCAGCTATGAACCTGGGCTTAGGGCCTGCTGTCATATTGTCTTTTTCAAAGACACGACGGGCTTGAACCGCCCGGTCCATCATTCGTCGCATATCGAACACATCCAATCGGCTTCATTTCGTTTAAGCTCGGAATAGAATCAAATTTTTCTTGAAAACGATCAATCCTTCGAGCCACGCTTGAGTCAAAGCCCCGCACACGAAACGTGAATGCGAACACTCATCGAGGAGTTACTTTGAAATTTGTCGTCATCGCCTGCAGAGTCTTGCTGGGCCTAGGATTTTGTATCTTCGGTGCGAATATACTCGTACCGTTTTTGCCCATGCCACCGCCGGTCGAGGGGTCTCTCATGAACGCCTACACCGCCATCATGGTTCCCACCCACTACATGAAGCTCGTCGGAGTCTTTCAGCTTCTCGGAGGTTTATTCGTACTCATTGGACGGACAGCGCCGCTCGGCCTCGCGCTTCTTGCACCGGTGTTGGTCAACATCATCGCCGTCCATGTCTTTCTCGATAACGGACAAAACATGCTACCCGGCCTCGTTCTTTCTGTGCTCGAGATCTTTTTGATCTACGTTTACCGAAGCAATTTTGCACCTCTGTTTTCGACGAACGCAAAACCAACTGTTTAGAGAC
>JALHOI010000228.1 GCA_022843085.1 Pseudobdellovibrionaceae bacterium | reverse complement strand
TCCGGAAAATTCGTATACCTAAATTTCGCCTGCGGAAAAAAGTCGGCGAGATTACCAGAACACTCGAACTTCATTTGTTTTAGGTCGATAAATCCACTTTGTGCGAGAAAGGCCTCTTCGTCGCGACGAATGGCCTCAACTAAATACTGAATTTTCGAACGTCGCTGTACGGGGGCCGCTGTCAAGACTCGTCCCAGCCGGCGCAGGTTATGATCGCCGATGATCATTCCTAGAATTTGGTTTGGAAAGGTCGTATTTCCGTCGTTTAAGACGACCGCGTCCTGCATATTCGGGTCGTACGGTATTAATAGCTTCGATGAATCGACCTGGCTTAGGTTCAGATACTGATGCTGGATAAACGAATACCGAGGATTCGTGATCTTCTCATTTAAAAAGTCCTGAAAGTAACGGTGCTCTTGCGAATTCACCGCGATGAAATCAACACGCCCGCGCGACAATGAACCGTAAACACCAGGCCACATATTGTACGGGTCCCACAGACCGCGTGGATCAGCGCCGTGACACGTCAGACATCTTGCCGGATTCACCTCGACGGTTTTTGATAGGGGTGAGTGCATACCGTCAAACTCGAGCTCTCGCAAGAGAGTCTTGTCACCGACAAATTCGATCGTCTCAAGCTTCTCGATATCCCCTGGCTTTGCCTTTCCCCCGCTTGGGTGAGAATTTACCGTCATCATAAAATCACCGGAACTGCCAAAAAACAAAACGCGTGGCCGACGCGGCGACACAAGATTTCGTCCGAGAGCTTGCGTGCTGTAGATGAGCGCGTGCCCGTTCTTGTAGTCTTGCGGCAGATGAGTCAACAAATCGTCGATTGATACAATCGAGTTCTTAATGATCAATTGAGTCAGGTCGTCGTAGGTCCGAATTTCGCTGGCAGAAGATTTGGCTTTGGCTTCGACTGAAACTGCAAGCGTGATAAATAAGAGAATATTAAAAAGCATGTAAGTCCCCCTGGTTTAAAGGGGTAGCTCAAACCATTGAAAGATTTCAATCGCCCGTTCAAAAGTTACTTAAAGCCTACTAATCAGCAAGAAAAGCAAGACATGAACAACACGACACTCATTCGTCAGACAATTAAGGCGTTACTAAAAAAGCACGGCCTGAACTACCGCGACCTTGCAACCGAGCTGAGCGTCACCGAAGGAACAGTCAAACAGTTAATGACCAAGGGTAGTTTCACCGTCGAACGAATCGAACAGATTGCGAGCGTCTTCACGCTTTCCTTCGCCGAACTCATGTCGATCGCAGTTGAAACCAAACTGAGCCCAACTAAGATTTCAATCGAACAAGAAGAGATTCTGCTGTCGTTTCCGCTCTCGATACGACTGCTGTTTCTGCTCGGCACAGGATTTTCAATATCAGTGGCACAAGAAAAGTTTGGCGGAACCGAAAAAAACTTTCAAAAAGCGATTCACATTCTCGATCGCGCCCAGCTGATTGAACTTTTGCCGATGGGCCGAGTTCGATTGAAAGCAAGAGCACCCTATCGTTTCAACAAGACGGGCGCGATCGAACGACAGCTTCGAAGAGACTACTTGCGAATCGTCGCAGATCAGTTTCTCGAAACCCCCAACTCTTCAGCGCTTCAGCGAACTTTTGAGATGTACGTTTCGCAGAAAATGCTCAAACAAATTCAAGGCGATATCGAATCGTTGATCGAGAAATACGCTCACCGAGCACGCCTTGAGGCAGAACTGCATTCACCAGAAGACATATTTCCAATTACAGCGGCATTTATGGTAAAACCCTTCGACGGTTGGGGAAAGCTGCTCTCACGGTGAAGGGTTTACGAAAATGGAGTTTGGCCAGGTTCATCACATCGAATACTACGTCAACGACTTGAAGCAATCGAACCTGTTCTGGAACTGGTTTCTACAAAAGCTTGGCTACACGAAGTACAGCGAGTGGGACGAAGGAATTTCTTGGGCTCACCGAAACGGCACTTATCTCGTTTTTTGCCAGGTCGCGGCCGATTTTCTAAAAACCACCAACAATCGACAGGGAAACGGCCTCAATCACATCGCTTTTAAAGGCGGCACTGAAGCCGAGCTCGACGTGCTTCAAGAGGAACTTGAAGACAAAAGCGTTAAAATTCTGAAGCGAGATGGCGACTACCTTTGCTTCGAAGATTCCAATCAATTCGCTATTGAAGTCTATGCGGCTGGCAAGTAAGGCTTCGCGCGAATCTTCAGCATGTTCAGTTTTAAGTTTGGCTTTCGCAGCGCTCGCCTATGCGACCTTAGCTTCCAATGGGTGCGCAACTTCGAACCGAGTCAGCCTGTCTCCAGTTTGCAATCCAGAAGACCTCATTAAAATCGCGGAGGCCGACCAAGCAGCTCATGCGACGATGCTCTAATGGCTTCGCCACAAGGAACAGAACCCGGCCTCTGGTCGCCCGCCTCGTAGCAAGCCTGGCTCATTGCAGGCGACAGGACCGGCTACCTGCAGGTGACAGGACCGCCCCAGCCAAAAAACATTCCAGTGGCCATGACATACCCTTTGGCATCTCTGAACTCAGCACCGCGAACACCAGCCGCATCGTCGTCAAAATTTCCTTGAGAGTAAACCACGACAGACGTGATCTTTGATTGATCAGCCTTTGTTAGGGGTGTTTTGAGCAGGATGTGACTTACGCCAGGAACTTTGAGGCCATCTTGAACCGGAAGGTCTTGTCGAGTGGCGGCAAGCGGCCCGGGAACATTGGCTCCAACAAAATACGCAACGTACGAACTACCGGAAGTTTCGATTCTCATTCCGATTCTTTGGGTCTGGCCGACATCAATTTGAATCTCAGCATTGCAGTCGAAGACAACAACGCTTGAACTCTGCGCCTTCGCGTTTGCGACAAACAAAATTGAAACCAATAATCCAAGAAATTTCGTCATGCGCCCGCCTTTGAAAATTGAGCCTCAACCAGATCCGACCCAAATACCTGTACCGCCGTGCGGCGGCTTTTGGCGATCGGCACCTTCGCAATTGTAGCAAGTCTCTGTTCATAAAGCGTGGTAGCTTGCCCAGCATGGCAAGCCTTCAATGGAGCACCTTCGATAGAGCACCTCCAATAGAGCAATAAAGAAGAAAGATCGAAAATGAAGTTCGTATCAAAGATGTTTGCATTTCTGAAAGCGGTCGCGGGTGACGAGCGAATTCCTGAACGAGACAAGAAAGTCCTGCTAGCGCTCGTAGCTCTTATCGTCTCGCCGATCGACCTGATTCCCGATTGGATTCCACTGTTTGGTCTTCTCGACGACATCGTCGTGATCGCAATCATTCTCGACTATCTCTTCAACCGACTCGATCAAGCAATTTTACTCTCGCACTACCCTTGGGGGCTGAAGAGTTTCATCGCGATTCGTCGTCTGTCGCGAATCATCGCAGCGCTCACGCCGACGTTCATTCAAGACCGTATCTGGAAGTTCAAGCCGACGATCGGCATGAAGTAGCACGAGTTCGAAGGCTGTCGGCCGTCTGCGGCCGACAGATCGAGTCGCTCAGAGGAATGGCTATTCGATACTCAACCCGACAATTTCGGCGGGTTTGTTCGCGCCCCCGACTGGAACCGCAATAAACTGTACGCCTCGCGAATCGAGATACGTCATCGGTGCTCCGTAGGCGTTGCCACTGGCGTCGGCCAGCTTGTTGCCCTTGGCGTCGACGGCCAGTTCTGTTTCAGCAATCAATGCGCCGGTCATGGGATCAAAAGATTTTAGATTTTGTTCGTCAGATGCCTCAACAATATTGAACTTTAGCGCGTGAAGGCGCGGCGAGACCCCACTCACGACAGATTCTCCGGATTGCCCGACGAACAAGATTTCATCGGTCAAAAGTAGGTGACCACGTCGTGCCCAACCAAGGTTTTGACCTTTCCAAGGGCTCGCGTCGATCGCGGCCTTAAGTTTTGGATGCTCGACAGGGCCTTTACCAAGCGGAGTCATCCAAACGTGCTCGCCAAGGTTCATATCGATCGCGGTAACTCGGCCATACGGCGGTTTGAAGAGAGGCGTGCTAAGGGGCTTCCCTGCGAGGTCCGTCACGATGCGTGTTGTGAAGGGGCTGATGTAGTCAAGCGCAAGAGACGGGTCTGTTTCACCGCCGATTGTGGTCGGCAAAAGCTTTGCGGCGTAAGGCAGTGTAATTGAAGACACATAAAGGCGCTTCGTAACGGGGTGAAACGCAGCCCCGGCCCAGCTCGCTCCGCCGATCCATCCCGGCAGAATCAGGGTCCCTTTTCCGGTGGCAGTCGGGGGCGTGTAGAGTGGCGATGTGCCATCGGGCTGCAACGTGTATTGACCAATGATTGCAAAGGCCTCTTTAAAAAGTTCTTCAGTAAAATCGATGAGGTCGGCAGGAGTAATTCCCTGGCGATCGAAGGCCAGTGGTTTTGACGGGATCGGCTGGGTCGGCGAAGAAACTTCGACGGTCGATTGCACGACTGGCGTCTCATGAATCGGCCAGATCGGCGCACCCGTTTCGCGATTGAAGGCGTAAGCAAAGGCCTGTTTTGAAACCTGCACAACCGCTGGAATTTTCTTTCCCGCCACTTCGATGTCGATCAAGTTTGGCGCGGCCGGCAAATCGTAATCCCACAGGCCGTGGTGCACCATCTGAAAGTGCCATTCGCGCTTACCCGTCGAGCACTTGAGACACACAAGACTTTCTGCAAACAGATTATCGCCTTCGCGCTTGCCTCCGTACCAATCGTTCGTCGGCGTACTGACCGGAAGATACACAAGACCACGCGATTCATCCGCACTCATCATCGTCCAGACATTGGTGTTTCCGGTGTATTTGTGTGATCCCTTTTTCCAGGTGTCGACGCCAAACTCGCCGTCCATGGGAATTGTGTGGAACTTCCATTTGAGTTTCCCCGTGCGAACATCAAAGCCGCGCACGTCACCACGAACCGCTTTGGCACTGATTGGACCATCCATGATACTCGAACCAACAACAATCACGTCGTTGCAAATTGTAACAGGCGAAGTCACGCCGTACTGCCAGCGATCGGGCCAATCGCTACCGTCGACGGCAAGGCCCTTGAGAAGATCGACGCGGCCATTGACGCCAAAGTTTTTGACAAGCTTTCCAGATTTTAGATCAATTGCGAGCAAGTAAGCGTCTCCCGTTCCAACGAGAAGTCTCTCAGTTTTGCCATTCGTACTTTTCCAGTATGAGAGGCCGCGGTGTACAAAACCTAGGTTGGGTGGAAATTCGGTTTTGTAAGCGACCGGATCAAACGTCCAAACGGTTTTACCGGTGCGCCCGTCGATCTTAACCACTTGGCTGAGCGCCGTGCTCACATAGAGAAATCCGTCGATCGCAAGCGGCGTTGATTCATTGTAGGTGGCAAAAAGATTTGGATTCGCCGCGAGGATTGCATTGTCAGGAGAATTCCAGCGCCACGCGACTTTAAGCTTGCCGACATTGCTTGGATTGATCTGAGTCAGACTCGAAAATTTAGTGCTCGCCTTCGACCCTGAGTAAACTGGCCAGTCGGCGGCGGCCGAACCCTGGCTGAATCCTTCATTTGGAAGAAGAGTCAGACACGAAACCGCGCAAACAATTGAGTAAAAAAACGCTTTCAGAGATGCCCCCTCAGAAAAA
>JALHOI010000227.1:5262-5640 GCA_022843085.1 Pseudobdellovibrionaceae bacterium | reverse complement strand
CGGCTGGTGTCACGCCAAACCTAATCTTTGGTTCCGCGGGTGTACGCGGACCAAACTTGACTCTATTTGCCGTTTCTTCGTGTGAAGTGGAAGTTGTCTGTGGCGTTAAGCGAAAAAATCTTTCGAACCAAGTCGCACAACCGCGAACCGAGGCCTGGCAGTCTCGCGCCACGATTTTATCGGTCGTTGATAGAAAAGCGCGATACCATTGGCCTCAGGTCGAGTCCTGAACGCATTTGATCACTCGACATGATTGCTCATCACTGGACGTTGCAACTCGGCAGGCGCCCGATTAGCGCACAAGATTACTGACTGCGAACTTAGTGATTAACGACCACACCAAATAAAAAACGAAATGATCAAAAAGACGATCCACGC
>JALHOI010000227.1:0-5252 GCA_022843085.1 Pseudobdellovibrionaceae bacterium | reverse complement strand
AGTAGCGAATAAAGTGTCAATAACTATAGCTTGAACATTTCTATACGCAGACGGAAAAACATAACTATTCACAGTTAATATTAATGCGACAGACCAACCAAGAATAGTGAGCAGATGCCACGTACTCCATAGAGCTCGAATCTGTTGAACCTTCAGTCCGCTAAGACCCGTATCTATCCAGCGACCGTTCTTGCGGAGATGTCGAAAAATCAAAAACTCACCCAAAACGGAATGGGCGAAACCAAGCAAAAAAATTAGAGGGGGTGCTGCTAGAATCAAAGTTCTCATACGTTCACCTCTAGCGTCGGTTTTCGGCGCTGTGTAGAAAAACAGTGGCAACAGGCCGGCTTATGAGCAGACGACCTTTTTTTGAAACCTAATTCAGGTGCCGGCGAGTATCTACGTCGACAACTCGCCGGCGAACGATCAGGCCTCTGCCGACTTTGCCCTTCTCGGTCAGTCTCGACCCTCAATCTAACTGACTAATATTTTGACAGGCGTTGGCGCGCTTTGTCCAAGCGGGCGCCAAACCGGATGAGATCCATAAAGGCCTGGCTTAGAGGATGCTGTTTACGGATGACATACAACCAATCAACGGGAGTCTATTGTGAAAGTAGCGCTGAAGTTTACGCCGGTCGTGACGCTGACGTTTCTCACGATTTCGATGCTCGCAGTCTCTGGCATTGCAAACTCCGCACAGGCCGCCTGGATGCCATTCTCGGAATTTGAAACGATTTGCAAAAGTCGAATCAGGCAGGAGGCCGAAAAAAAGGGACTCGAAAACTTTAAAAAAATAGTGGCGACATTTCAAGCCGAGCCATTGAAAGCAGGAAGCCACACTGTGTCGGGTCAAGAACGATGGCGTTTGATTCGAGGACTTCGAGGAACAGCGATTTTTGCTAAAGATAGTAACCCCTATGTAGCGCCAAAACTTTTTGACGGAACAGACGGAAGATCGATCGAAATTTTATCGTATGTGAATGTCGCTTTTCCCTATGATGCAACAAATGGTGGACAGGCTGGGTTCGTCTATCTCGCGACAACTAAGGTCAGCACGCGATACGCTTCGAAACGTGCTCGGGACGATCGGTCGCTACGTGCCGAGGACTTTCTCGTTCAAGTCGACGCCGCCAACCCTACGAAAAACTGCATTCGAAGTCTCGACGAGCTGAATTCAATGAGTGTGTCGTCGGCCTTCGACCAACGAAAATTCCTAGAAAACCACGCGACCGGCGAAGAAAAGCGAGTCGTAGAATTTTTGACGACACAAGAAAACCAATCACTTTGGGCTCCTGCCGACGCCGCGGACCCAGGCCCTTCGTCGCGGTAAAATTTAAAGTTTGAGCTGCTCGGTCAAAGCTATCTTCGTTGCGCGAACTTGGTCGATGATCGAAAGAATGGTCGGCACCCATCGTGTTTACCGCTCGTCAGTTTCCTAATTTCACGAATGAGATGCGGATGCGCAACCGACTTTGTTTTGTTTAAACCAAATCGAGATAATCATTTCAAAATACCGGACCGAGAGAGAGAAATCGGCATTGATCGCAAACGCGTGTTAGCAATGGAGTTGGCAGACAACGGTAATTAAAAAGGGGTTGAATTGAATCTCGTCGTTGCGGCAATCATGATGGTTCTCTCTTCAACCGCGCACTCCATTGCCACGAAGCAGTTTACTGGGGTCTACACGGACCGCCTTAACAAAGTTTCTTGGAGCGAAAGACAAGGTATTTTCTCAAATGGCTGCGTGGACTCGAATGGAAATTATGATCCTAAGAAATGTACTCTTGAAACGGATGCCGCAAGCCGCCACCAAGTTGAAGTGGAAAGCTCGAGAGCGGCAACTGTCTGCAGGGACATTGGCGCTAGATTGCCGACGAAGATAGAGTTCGAAAGTCTAATACGAAATTTCGATCATGCCGAAGCGAGCTTTGGCCCCTATCTTACTTATAGAGGCCAAGGCGAAATGCGAAATGCGCTTGACGATAGACATACAGATCCATTCGATTTGCTTTGGACCTCTTCGGTCGATCCGAAGAGCCCAGAACGCGCATTCGTCTTCTCTGGCTACAACTACGGTCATGTCGGCCACACTCTCTATCGACACTCGTATGATAGCGTCCGCTGTGTTGTCGGTCCCTAGAATGAGTGTACGCATCGCCGTCGATTGAAACGTGCTATCCGATTGCTTCTGCTGCGGAAGCGACCCCCGCCACACCGATGAGACATTGAGAGTCGTGTGGCCAAGCGGCGCAATTTAAAACACTGCGTCTGTTGTCGCTATCCGCGCAGCATTTCGCCCCTCAATGAGAGGGGCGGCGTTGTTGCGTGCGCGCAATGACTCTTTCTACCCCGATCAGATGATCGTGTGTCTTGGTCACGGCAGGAAAAAAAAGAGTTCCGTTTTCTTCGGGCACACCTCGAGACGCCTTCGGGCTGTTTCTCGAGCTGCGCGATTGCGAACACGCTGTGACCAAGACATGTAACGCTTCAGATTCAGAATATTGGGGGCGAGAAAACGCGTTTTTAAAGTCGGCGTACGTTGCGGTAACTACGGGTTCGCGCACTGTGTGGTGTTGTTCAAGACAGTCGAAGCTTCATCGACCACGATCGCTTCGCAAACGTGATCGTAGTAGTACTCTTTGCCATCTTTGTTAAAAATCGCTTCACGCCCTTCAAGAGTGTCGGTGCGAACCCCACCCGAAATTTTGCTGCTGGTGATCTGAAGTTGCATGGGTCGCGGCCAGGCACCGTTCGGAGTCGTGACCTTGTCGCCATTCTTCACAAGCGCGCTGCTATACCAGCCCGAAATTTCAAGAGATTTGTCGACGACGACAGCTGTCTTCGCCTCAAAATAAGTGGTGTAAGTTGCGGAAGAGTTAGCGGTCGAGCAGTCTTTGCGCACAGATCTGAACGACGTGATTTTTACGCCGGCCTGATCGTAAGACGAAGCCCAGCCTGGCGGCCGAAGGTTGACCGTTCCTTTGCAGATCATCGGCTCGACAAAGTAGAGCTCGGGTGCCGCCTGCGCGGTGGCGCCGGTTGTCAGCATTGCCGTCGCTACAGAAACTAGAAGAATTGAAGTTAACGTTGATTTCATATGTGAGTCTCCACCTGGTTTCTCGTTAATGAGGAGAGCGACGTTTACCATGGGTTTCTCACGGTCTCGACGGGACTCGTAAGACTTTCGCGTCGCTTCACGACCGAACGCTCATTTTTTCGGCGGTGTGAGACCGAAAACGCTAAATCCTCCGGGACAGCTGAGTGAATCGGCCGACACTGCCGTGAGGACTGATTTTGAGCTGAGGGGGGTAAAGTAGGAGCGCACGGAGGGTGCGCTACCTTTTTTGATTTGGTAGCCCATCTTGTTTTCATAGAAAAGAAATTGTTTCGGGTCATCGACGACATCGACGATGAGTGCGTCGTATCCAGCAGCACGGGCTCGCTCCTCAACTGTGCGCAAGAAAGCCGGGTACTCGCCGGATCCAGGCTTAAGCGAATCCACTCGCCGGATTTGGAGGCCAAGAAGGGCTTTTCTTAGAGTTGCCTTAAAATGACCGATCTGTACCGCTGATTCAATTCGATCAGACTTCAGAAATTGATCGAGCATCGTGAAGTCAAGCGCGAGAGACGAATCAACCCGAGCCAGGCCGTTTTGTAAAACACGTTTGCCAGCTGTGCGAACGTAGCCCGGTTTTTTATCGAGTAGCGCGCTGATGCGCGGATCTGCCATTTCGTTGTAGCTGAGTTTTGGATATTTAAGCCTTGCCGTTTCGGTTTCGAGCAGTTCCATTGCTCGTCGCAAGTGATCATCGGATATTCCCTGTGAATTCACCGCTAAGACCGTGACACCGGTCTCTCTTGTTTTACTAATTTTGAAAACTACATCACCGATTCGAACCTCGCTCGGGTTTTGGCTGCTACGAATCGCAAGCTCGATCGCACGAGTATCGACATTCATGGCTTTATATTGGGTAGAATCTTGAAGGTTGATCGAATAGTCGAAGCGTCGGTTGTAGTTTCCGTCTGGTGAACTTCGGTTTTCTTTCCAATGCCCCTTTTCGACCAGGTACACGCCGTCGCGAAGGCGAAGTGCTTTGACTTCGTCCAAACCGGCGAGATCTGTAAAATCAAGGGCTGCGAACCTTTGTTCACGCGCAAACTTCGCCAGAGATTCTTCTAAATCTTGCCAGCGCCCCTGGTAAGAATAGCGCCGGCTAGGTTCGGTGACCTTTAGGGTACGTACGTTGCGTCCATCGACCGAGCTCTCGACAGCTTCTAACGTGACACTGTGATCGCCGAAAGAAACTTTCATCTGCTTACCGCCACCGCCGACGAACCGACTTAGCTCTTCAAGCGACGGCGGGTTTTGTTTCTCGAGCAACTGCAAATTTGTGAGGATCTGCGCGCTTGTCTGACTTGGCAGACCAGCACGCGCAGCTTTCGTAAATTCATCGAGGTGTTCAGTTACTGAACGAACAAGTTCAGGCGTCCACCTTTCTCGCGATTCGGCAAATCGCCACAGCTTTGCCCAAGCTTCGTGGGCCTTGCCAGTTTGATCAAGGTGAAGACCATATTGAGATTCGGCGCCGAGTGTGAGTGAACGCATCATCACCTCGGCCGCTTGAGTGTCGCCAAACTCGATCACAGCTGCGACGAGTGCCTCACGCGCGCCGAGCATCCCGCCAAAGCCGCCTTTCATGTCGTAGATCAGTGAATTTACGAGAGTACGATAGAGCGTGGTCTTACTTGCCCAGCTGTCCGTTCCAACCGGAATCGTAGAAAGTGCTGTTTCAATTTTCTGCACGGCAATAGTCAGGGGCTTAGATTGAAAGAGGACCGTCTTTAGCATTTCGGCTTCGCCTGGCAGCACGAGTTGGTTGCTCGCGGCGAGCACAAGCGCACGACTTTCGCTTCGAAGCGGGTTTTTGTGAACCATTTCTTCAGCTTGCGCGATCGTCGGCGCAAAGTTCGATGTGCTTCCATCGGATGAAACGAACACGTCCGCATGTTTAAAAATTTCGGCAGTCGTAAGCGGACGATCAGCGAGAATTGCGGCTTCGCTGTCATAAAGCGTCTTTAGATCTTTATTAATTAAGAAAAGCCCCGCTCGAAGGGCAACTCGATGCATTCCACCTTGAAGTAGCTGACTCATCGCCCGACGACCATTTTCAGGTAAAGCTTCGCCGTTCTCAAGTACTCGCAACATCATGCGATCCATGGTTTCGTCAGCATTCAGCGTCGAAATTCCGTAC
>JALHOI010000226.1 GCA_022843085.1 Pseudobdellovibrionaceae bacterium | reverse complement strand
AGCGCCAGGCTTTTCAGCCATTGTTTAATTCGAGCTGAGGCGAAGCTTGGTCCACGCGCCGCCTGCGAAACTCGAGCAAACTTCAAGACATGCGGTTGCATCTGCGACCACGTCCACTTTTCAGCCAGGCCTTTACATTCAAGCGCCAGCGACGGTCTTGCGAGAAGACCACGACCAAGCATCGCGTGCTGGCAGCCACTGACGTCGCGCATGCGAAGGTAATCGCCGGGCGTCCAAACGTCGCCATTGGCGATCACCGGAATCTTTACGGCTTCACGCATGTGCGCGATAAATTCCCAGTGGGCTGGAGGTTTGTAGCCTTCGTCGCGGGTACGCGCATGCACGGTCAGCCACGAGGCACCGCCGGCCTCGGCCGCCTGCGCAATTTCGACGTGCTGAGTTTTATCGGAAAATCCCAAGCGGCACTTGGCCGAGACGGTGTGGGTTAGGGCGACCGCACTCCGCACCCCGCGGACGGCTTTTTCAAGTCGCGAAGGGTCTTTCAGAAGGGTTGCGCCGCCGTCGTGGCGGTTGACGGTTTTTGCGGGGCAGCCAAAGTTGAGGTCAATACCGGCGGCTCCTAGCGAAATGGCGCGGTTTGCGTTTTCGCCAAGGCGGGCCGGGTCTGACCCAAGAAGCTGAACCAGCAGCGGGGTGCCGTGAATCGTTCGCGACGTTGCGAGGGGATTTAGCAGTTCGCCGGCGTCTCGATAAAAAACATGGTCTGGAATCGTTTGATCGAGAACCCGAATGAACTCTGTCACGCAGAGGTCAACACCGCCGATGCCTGTCAGAAGCTCGCGCGTGACGTGATCGACAACGCCTTCCATCGGAGCCAGAAAAATCTTCGGGCGACCATCCGTCAGAAAGTCAGTTGGAAGAGGTCCTTCAAGCAAATTCACTTCGCCTCTTTCGAAGGCGATCGTCCAGGCCCTAACTGCCGGCCCAGCTGAAGAACCCGATCAAATTCTTTTTTTGAAACCGGTTGCACCGACAAGCGACTGCCTTTTTGTAGAAGCACCATCGACGAGACTTCAGAATCATGTCGCAAAGTTTCGAGCGACACAGGTTTCGGAAATTCTTGTTCAAATGAAACCTCGGCGCAGAACCACATCGGACGTTGTTTGGTGGCTTTTGGCTCGAAGCCTTCAAGTTTCTTATCAAACTGCTCGGGGTCCGCAACGCCCACATTTTCAATCCGACCGGTGCCTACGCACGCGGGTGGCGTTGCGTTCGAGTGGTAAAACAAAAACCGATCGCCGCGTTCCATCGTGAGCGGGTTCGGTGATGTCATCGACGGGGCGAGTTTCTTTTTTTCGCTGAGCGCCTGATCAACAAGGGCGGCCGTTTGCTCGCGGCCCAACATGTAGTTGCGGGCCTGGTAATTGCGAACGCCCGTCCACAGCGTTCGACCCATTCGTTTAAGTTCGGTTAACGAAAAAACGTCGGGTTCTGATTTCATTAGCCAGTAGTGAGTCGAGCGCTTCATAGGCCGAGAAAATTACCACAGCACAGCGTCGAAAGGTACCTTTTGACGGGTGATTCTGCATGCGCTCCAATCAGGCGAACTGATTTTGCAGGAGCCTTCTCATGAACGCCTTCGTTTTGACGACTTTGTTGCCCGCTTTATTGACGACGGTCGCGATTTCAGGTCGAGCCGATTCGGCCCAGAGCCAAGCAGCACGAGGGGCTGGGGCCCAAGTTTTGACGGCCGAAGTTTTGAGTGTGACGCCGACAGGCTCGGTCAAACAGGTTCAGCAGGTCATCGTTAAGTTTTCAACGGACATGGTGCCGATGGGAGATCCGAGGTCACTTAAAAATCCGTTCGAGGTGACGTGTAAAGCTGCGGGCGAAAAGAGTTCGATTCCAAAAGCGAAATCGCGTTGGGTCGATAGCAAATTGTGGTCGTATGACTTTGATCGGCCGCTTCCGTCTGGTGTCAGCTGTAGTCTCACCAAGCGAGTTGAGAAAGACTTAAGTGGCCGAAAAGTCACGGCGCTGACCGAGTACAAATTTTCGACGGGGGGGCCAGCACTTCTGGCGGTCATGCCTCGGTACGGTGGGATCGAGCCCGATCAATACTTCGTCGTCCAAACCGACGGCTCGATGAATTCAAAATCGGTTGAAGAGAAGGCCTATTTTGAATCCGACAAGCTTCAGGCTCCGATCAAAGTTCGTGTCGTCGTCGGCGAAGATCGTGACAAGGTGATTCGTGCGGCGGTTAAGGCGGAATGGCAGCTGGCGGCTTACAAGCCGATGCTTGAAACCGGAAGACCCCTTTCCGCCTTTCCCGTGTTCGAGGCCTTTCAAGTGTTGGCGGCGAAAAATCGATTTGCCGAAAGCTCGAGAGTTTCGCTGAAGTGGCCGGTTGGAATTCTCTCAAGTTCGGGCGTGGCGGTCGACGAACCTCAAAGCTTCGAGTTTCAGGTGATTGAGCCCTTCATTGCCAAATTCACCTGTGAACGTTCGAATCCCGAGAGCCCGTGTAACCCAATCTTAAATATGCGACTTGATTTCAGCCGGCCCGTCGACCGTAAGTTATTGTCGTCGGTGAAGCTGTCGGGACCGAACGGTCAAACGTGGCGTCCGCTTGAATTTGATAAAAATGCTCCGACTCAAAGCTACCGCGATGGTTCGGATTTTTTAACGGCCCTGACATTCACCGCACCGTTTCCAGATCAAAGCAAATTTCAAGTTTCAATTCCGAGTGGTCTAAAAGACGAACTCGGCCGGACACTGACCAATCAGAAAAGCTTTCCGCTTGAAGTGAACACCGATGAGTTCACCCCACTTGTGAAGTTCGCGGCGGTTTTTGGGATTCTCGAGAAAAATGCGGATCCCGTTTTGCCGGTCAGCGTTCGCAACGTTGAGAAAGTTCTGCCGGGTCTTCAGCAGCAGGTCACAGGCAAGATGGTGTCGCTGACATCGAAGTCGTCGGTCGGCGAAGTCATTCGCCTTGTTCGCGAAATTCAAAGTAAGGATGACGCGTATGAAAAACGGAGTCTTCCGTTCCTCACGGATGCTAAAGCTGCAAAGATCACATTGCCAAAACCGGGCACCGACCGAGACTTCGAACTGATCGGAATTCCACTTAAAACAAACGGTCTTCATATCGTCGAACTTCAAAGCCCGCGGCTGGGAAAAGCTCTGCTTGGTGGTCCTCCAATGTTCGTGGCGAGTGCGGCACTTGTGACAAACATGGGTGTTCACTTGAAAAAAGGCCGCGAGTCGTCGCTCGTCTGGGTCACCACACTCGATGAAGCGAAGCCGGTGCAAGGTGCCGAAGTTTCAATCGTGGATAGCCAAGGAAGTCAGCTCGCGAGTGGTAAGACCGATGCCTCAGGAATTTGGCGCGCTGCCGAAGTCAACTACCCGTGCGGGTGGGATGCCGAATCTCGCTACGGTGAAGAATGCGAAGTCTTTGCCTTTGCAAAACTTGGCGACGATATGTCGTTTGTTTCGAACCGATGGTCGCAAGGCATTGAAGACTATCGGTTCAACCTTCAAAGCGACTACTTGCGGGCTGAATGGGGGCCGATCGTTGCGCACGCGGTGCTCGATCGCTCGCTTCTGCAGGCCGGTGAAACACTTCATTTTAAGGCTTTCTTAAGAGAGTCGACTTCGAATGGCTTTAAGTCCTTTGCGGCAAAACGGGTGCCGAAACGAATCTTGTTCGTGCATCGCGCGACGAATAAGACATTCTCGCAGCCTTTTGATTTTGACCCGAAGACGGGCACCGCCGTCGGTGAATTCAAAGTTCCGAAAGACGCGACCCTCGGTTTCTACGAGATTTTGCTGTCTCAAAAGACAGAGACCGAATCGAAAGTGCAGAACCAGGCGGATGAGGCCGACACGTACGACTGGAACGCCCACAGCATCGGGAACTTTGTGGTCGCCGAGTATCGTCTTCCCTTGATGGAAAGCACGGTCAAGATTCAGGGCGCAAACCTGGTTCAGCCAAAAGAAGTGAAGGTCGATCTCTCGGCCAATTATCTTTCAGGAGGACCGGCGGCCGACATGAAGGTCAAAGTGCGTTCGTCGCTGGCGCCATCAAGATTTTCGCCCGAGTTTCCAGGCTCGAGCGAGTACACCTTCTTCTCGCCGCCGATGAAAGCCGGCACGGAGGACTCAGGCGAAACTGGGGTCGAAGCCGACCTCAGTTTTGTTTCAAGCCAAGATGTCGTTTTGGGGTCTAAGGGCGGAGCTCTAGCCGTGGTCCAAGGACTTCCGAAAAGTTCAACGGTTCGTGCGCTGGTTGTTGAAATGGAGTACCGCGATCCCAACGGTGAAGTGAAAACGGGACGTTCCGAAACTTCTCTTTTTCCAAGCGATGTCATCGTCGGTCTGCGCTCGGACAGTTGGCTTGCCAAAGCAGGTAAGACAAGCGTTCAAGGCGTGGTCGTCAACCCTGCGGGACAGCCGATCAAGGACCAAACCTATATCGTTGAAGCGTTTCGGCGCGAGTACATCACTCACCGGAAAAGACTGGTTGGTGGGTTTTACTCTTACGACTCGTCGTCAAAGACGACGTCCATCGGCAAAGTGTGTCAGGGAAAGACTGACCTCAAAGGCGAATTTCGCTGTGAGGCTTCGAAACTTCCGTCAGGGTCTGTCACTCTTCAGGCGAAAGTCGCGGACAGTCAGCGCCGCGAAACGCAAGCGTCGATTGGCTTAAGCGTCTACGACGAAGGCGATTATTCGTGGTGGACACCGTCGGACAGCGACCGCATCGATTTATTGCCTGAAAAAAAATCTTATCAACCGAACGAAACCGCGAAGTTTGTGTTGCGAAGTCCGTTTCCTGTGTCAACGGTGCTGGTCACTGTTGAGCGCGAAGGTGTTCTTGATTCGTTCGTTCGAACGGTGAAGCGCGATAGCCCCGTGATTGAAGTGCCTTTAAAAGGTCATTTCGCACCGAACGTGTTTGTCTCGGCGTTGGCTCTTCGTGGGCGCGTCGGTGACCCGAAGCCCACCGCACTTCTCGATCTTGCGAAGCCTGCGATGAAACTTGGAATCAGCGAAATTAAGGTCGGGTGGAAGGCGCACGAACTTAAAGTTTCAGTTGTACCGGATAAGAAGCGGTACCGCGCTCGCGAGAAAGCAACGACTGTGATTCGTGTCACACGGGCCGATGGCTCGCCACTTGGTAGCGAAGCGAATGAAGTTACGATCGCTGTTGTCGACGAAGCCTTGGCGCTTTTGCGCAAGAACTGGAGTCTCGATCTTCTCAGCGCCATGATGGGTGAAAGGCCGCTGGCGGTTGACACATCATCGGCCCAAAGCCAGATCGTCGGCAAACGGCACTTTGGTTCAAAGGCGAAAGCTCCGGGCGGTGGAGGCGGAGCTTCAGGCCCTGAAAACCGCGAGCTCTTTGACCCGCTCTTGCTGTGGCTTCCTCGCGTCAAGCTTGATGCGAACGGCGAAGCTCGAGTTCCGATCAGCCTCAACGATTCGATGACGAGCTTCCGCATCAGTGCGGTGGCTCAAGCCGGCATGAACTTTTTTGGATCGGGTTCGACGCTGATCGAATCAACGAAGGATCTGATTTTGTATTCGGGATTTGCGCCGGTCGTTCGCGACGGTGATGTCATTAAGAACAGTCTCACGATTCGCAACACGACCCAGTCTAAGATGAAGGTCGAACTTCGGGTCACAAGCCCGCAATTAGCGGTGCTTCC
>JALHOI010000225.1 GCA_022843085.1 Pseudobdellovibrionaceae bacterium | reverse complement strand
GCGACAAGTAGTAGCAGCGGCAACAGCCGCGGCGATGGCACTTCGACGGCACCCTGAATCGGTTAAGGCGGCAACGTGTTGAACAGCTTAAAGAACCCGAGGCGAATGAATTATCTCTGTGACTTGATTTTGCGGACGGCCCTAGCTTCGCTATCGATTCTGTTGCTTGGCGCTACCTACGCGTACGCTCAGTCTGCGCCGCCCGCATCTGCTTCGGGTGCGAAAAAAGAAGCAAAACGTACAACGATCAATTTTGAAGATCAGTTGATCGAAGGCCGTACCCAGAAACCTGAACTTTTTGTTCTGCTGCAAAACCGAATGAATAATTCGAGGCGGCTTTTCAAACTGCGTGAAAACTTTCTGCCTGAAATGAGAAAGACCGCTGAAGATGTCGGACGCAGCGAAAGTAATGTTCGCGGAAGTGCGGAGCCAGCGAAATGACCCCAATTCCAAAGCAGCCGGTCGTACTTCGAATACACAAAAATGATGTTCTGGTTGGTGTGAAGCAATTTGTTGATTCACAGATCGTCGTTGGCCGGCAAGCTGATGTTCAACTGTCGCTGGACGGCGACAACCTCTCGATCATCCACTGTGCACTCGAAGAGCGAGACGGGCAGTGGCACCTCGCGGATTTAGGTTCAGAGACTGGAACTCGGCGCAATGGCGAGACCATTCTTGATACAATGATGGAGTCAGGCGACGTCATCGAAATCGGCGACTATAAGATCGAATTTTTCATTGGAGCTCCGAAGCCAAAATCAAACCCAATTGCTGCGCCGAATTCTGCGCCAACAGTTGCGCCACTTGCGGCACCAACTGTCGCGCCGGCGCTTCCCCCGGTCGCACCTCCTGCTGCCGCTCCTTCGGTGTCTTCGCCGGTCTCTCTGCCGGTCTCATTGCCGGTGGCGCCGCCTGTCGCCGCCCCGCCCGCGGCTCCGTCGCCAGCACCGGTTGTACCTTCGGTCGTTGTTGCGAAAACGGCGGCGGCCTCTGCTCTCTCGCGACCCGTCGACCGACCGACCGTTGATATCATTTCAGGTGAATTGCAAACCGCGGCGGCGCGCCCGATGCGAGCTCCGTCGAAATCAATTAGCCGAAAACACAACAAGACTCGCAAGACTTTCGCTCCGCCAAGTCGCTATTCAAACGTAAAAGAGTTTGTGAAGCCGACCAAGGGCTCGGTCGTCGAAGTCATGGTCGCTTGGCGCGAGCGAGTTATCGCGACTTATTCTTTCTCAGAAAAGAAAACCATCACAATTGGCAGTCTTCCCTCGTGCGACGTTCCGGTGCCGATTATGGGAGCTCGCCTGCGCAAAGCCCCAATCGTAAAAGTCGATCAACCGGCCACGGTCTTTATACTTCCCGAAGCCAATGGCGAAGTGGTGCGCGGTCAAACCTCGCAACCCTTTGCAGAGCTCGTCCGCCTTGGTCGCATTACTCGAAGTGGCGAAGTTTCGATGATCGCACTTGAGCAAGGCGAACTCGTAAAAATGGATGTCGGCGAGGGCATATCGATTATCATTCGTTATGTCGGTGAAGCGCCAAAACCGCTGATGGCTCCATTTCTTGATCTGACGACAAGCGAAGTCACCGGTGTCGTCCTCGCGATGGCGTTGATGGCTGTTCTTTCGCTTTATATGTTCTTGTATGTTCAGCCGAAAGAGCTACCGCCTGAAGCGGGGCTCGACGAGCCGCTTCGCACGGCGGTCATGATTGTGAAACCGACGCCGGTACCCGCATTGCCTGTGCCGGTCGTCGTTGAGCCTGCGCCGCAGCCAACGCCTCAAGCGACACCTCCGCCCGTCATCGTGAAATCGACGCCTTCGCCCGTGAAACAAATTGTGAAGCCGAAAGAGACGAAGGCTGTCAGCGTCGTAGCGAAGAAAGATCCGGGCGTTTCTGCGAATGCATCTCCGACGCAGAATAAGACGGGCCCACGCACACAGACGTCTGTAAAACAGGGTGGAGCGATCAAGACGACCGACGCAAAAGCATCGCAGATTCAGTCGAAGTCGAAAGACGCATCAAAAGCCGGAATCTTTTCGACCTTCGGCGGCGGCGGAGCGAACAACAAGCTCTCTGGGCAGACGACAGGTTCAGGAGAGCTAGCCGGAATGTCGGCGAACTCGACGGGTCGAAGCGGTATGAACGAAAATCGCGCTGGTGAGGGGCTTGGTTCGACCGTTAAGGACACAGGTGTGGGCGGCAGCGGACGAGCGTTAGAAGGTATTGCTGGCGGAATTTCAACACAGGGTCGCGGCGGTGGAAATTCGGGTTACGGCACGGGAGGCCTCGGGGGCCGCGTTGGTGTGAAGGTCGTACCTGGCGGTGACGGCGAGGCTTTCTCAGGCACGATTGACAAAGAAGCCATTCGACGTGTGATTCGATCGAACGAACGTATCATCAGAACCTGCTACGAACGCGAGTTGAATCGAACACCTGACTTGGTTGGAAAGCTGACAATCGAATTCGACATCGGTGAAAAAGGTGTCGTGCTTCGAACTGCCGTCAAGGTCAACGAGCTAGGTAACCGCGCAGTCGCAGACTGCTTAACAAGCCGATTAAAAACTTGGAGATTTCCGGAGCCGCCGACGAACGAAGTCGTCACCGTCGCGTATCCGTTTGCTTTCTCGAATTAGATTTAAGGGAATTTTTTAAAAAATTTATTAGGAAACGTTTTGGGCCGCAAGGCTCGAGTTAAAGGGGACAACAGTGGAGCCAACATCAACAGCCGCCGCGATGGATGCAGCAATGCAGTACGAATCGCAGAACTTTTTTATCACCGCGTTTAAAGTAGGTGGACCGTCGATGATTGTCATCGCAGCCATCGGTGCTTTGACGATTATGCTTATCATTGAACGCCTGTGGACCTTGAAAAGTCTGAGTGTCGACAAAAATGATTTCAACGAGCATCTTTTTGGCATGGTCCTGCGTGGCGATATTCGTCAAGCCATCACGTATTGCGATTCGAAGCCCGCACCTCTGACCAATACGTTGAAGGCGGGTCTTATTCAGACGAAGAATCAAAGACCTGATGAAGAAGTGCAAGTCGCCATGGATGCCTCGGTGCTTCGCGAAACACCGCGAATCGAAGGCTGGACGGCCTTTCTTGCTGTCTTCGGTAACTTGGCAACACTCGCAGGACTTATTGGAACAATCCTGGGTATGATTAAGTCGTTCCAAGGTGTGTCGAAAGCCGGCGCGGCCGAAAAGGCAGCACTCTTGTCGGAGGGTATTTCTGAAGCCCTTCACTGTACGGCTTCAGGTCTGATTGTCGCGATCGTCGCGATTCTGGCCTACGGTTACTTCCAAGTTCGAATCGGTCGGCTCATCAACGACATGCAGGAATCAAGTATGTCGATGATGAATCTCGTCGTCGCCAACCGCGACAAGATGAAAGAGTAACCAGCGAATATGGCACAAACTGAAGAAAGTAGAAACGGTCGAGAGTCGAACACCGAAGTGAACCTGATTCCGTTCATCGATCTGATGAGCGTCTTGATCACGTTCCTTTTGATAACGGCGGTCTGGACTCAGGTTTCGATGATTCAGCTTGGGTCTTCGATTTACGGTAAAAAAACATCAGACCAAATTACGCCGCCTCCACCCGTTGCCGATATTCCCCTTCGGCTTGACGTCAAAGACTTCGGGTTTCGTCTGATCGTTGGCCAAGACAAATACACCTTTGAAAAAAAGAATAACGAGTGGGTCACATCTGAATTGGTTGAGCGTCTTGCCGTGGTTCGACAGATGTATCCCGAAAAAGGTGACGTGACAGTCACTGTCGATAACGAAGTTCCTTATGAAAAAATGATTCTCGGAATGGACGCTTTGCTGGGCGGCGGTTTTTCGTCGATCAGTATCGCGACCGTCGAGGCGGAGTAGGTACGTATTATGGCAATCTTTACTCCAGGAAAACGCGATCGTCACAATCGACCGCTCAATCGCAACAAACGAAGCATCGTCGCAATGTTGACGCTGACGGCGATGGTCGACATGTTCACCGTTCTCGCCGTTTTTCTTCTTCAGAATTATGAGACGACAGGCAATGTCATCGAGCTTTCAGACGAAGTCGTCTTGCCGAAGGCCGCGAAAGTTCGCGAACTAAAGCCAGCCACAGTTGTGGTGATCTCAAAAGGTAAGGTTATTGTCGATCGCGTCGAAATTTCTTCGATCGATGAAATCAAAGCGCTACCAGAGGTTACGGTGATCCCGAACCTTCAAGCGCGCATCCAAGATTCTTTTCGACAACTTGAAGAAAAAAATCGGATTGCAGGTCTGTCGCAGATTCGCCAGGCGGTTCAACAGGGTCGAGATGGTGTAGACGCAAGCCAGCCCGAAGATTTTAAACGTGTCACCGTGCAAGCCGACAAAGTTGTAGACTCGGGAACGGTAAAGAAAGTCATGTACACCCTGACGGAAGCCGGAGCATCAGAAATAAACTTCGCGGTGTTGCGTGATGACTCACGCGCCACGCCTTAGGGCGTGATGACTCACGCGCCACGCCTTAGGCGGGTCGCGTTTATGCAGCGGCCACTTGATCGTGGAATTTTTGAATGTGATCTGTTAAAAGCGCGCGGGCCTCAGGAGAAAGATCGATAAACTTGACGCCAGCGTCGCCAATGCGGGACACGTACAAGATTTCACCTGTCACGTGAATGACGGTTGGAATGTCGCGGCTGCGAATCGCAATCTGAACCCGGTCGCCGCGTTGAAGGAAGCCAGCATTTTTTAGTCCCATTCCTCCGACACTGATCGTAAGTGATGGCAAAATCTGCGCAGGCGTCGAAGTACCCGACGGCGTTAAAGCCACCTGTCCGAGAAGTGGTGCCCTCGGGTGCTCGCGGCGGCTTATACCCACGAGGTCCATGACCTCTGGCACTTCGAAAAGTGGTAACCACTTGAGAAGGCCGGTCCCCCAGAGTGTCACGATGTCCCAGCGATTGAGGCCTTTGAGGTGGTCGATCAGTTCATTCTGCGTTAGAGGTCCCGCCGGTTGTCCCGCACCAGAATCGCAATACCAGACTCGTTCGGCGACGGTCTTGGCGGGGTCTGCCATACGACCGACCAAGCTTTTCCACTGCGACATCGGCAACCATTCGTTCGAACCGCGGGCCCACACGAGGCATTCAGAATTGAAGTGGCCGCTCGAGATCTGCTTTTCGACGTCTGCTGGAGTAAAGGGACCAAGTACGGCACCCTCTCGATGAATAAACCACTGAGCTTTCATAGAGAGGAAATCGGCAAATTGTACCGCCGACTGAAGCCTAGTTTATGGGACTGTGACGCCGTTGCTTCCGATATGGGTTCCGTGTCTCAACATTTAGCCGTTTGTGCTAGTTTGAGGCGAGATGAATTCGGAACTCGGCCGTGCAACTCGCTCTAAGATCGCCCGCTTTTTTAATCGCCGCAATCTGGTGATCTCGGCGCTGCTTTTTTTGATCATCGTCATTCAGTTGCTCGTGCTCATGCCTCGAGATATCGAAGTCCAAGACCTTCGTCCTGAAGAAATTAAAAAGTCGGTTAAAGGGTCGAGGTCAGGTCTGGCCAAAGATTTTGGCAACGCGATGACGAAAGATGTTCCAGCCGGTCAGGTTGTTCGCAACGCCCAGATGGTTGAAGCGAAGCAAGATCAAAAAGAGATTGAACTGTGGGCGGACCGTGCCGTGCGCCCGAAAGATCGAGA
>JALHOI010000224.1:4275-5693 GCA_022843085.1 Pseudobdellovibrionaceae bacterium | reverse complement strand
AAGGCGAGCGCGCTCGCCACCCGACAATCTTCCGGCCGGCAAATCGGCCTGCTCACTTCGAAAGTTAAATTTTGAAATATAGCCCTTTGCATTCATCGGTCGACCCTGAACCATGACCGAATCGCCGTCGGGCGCAAGGTTCTTCAACAGCGAAAGTTCGGGTTTAATCGACTCGCGACCCTGTTCGAAGTGAACGACGCGAAGCTTGTCGGCAAGCACAATTTTTCCAGAGGTCGGCTGCTCCTTGCCAATGAGAGTACGAATCAATGTGGTTTTGCCGCAGCCGTTGCGCCCCAGTAGGCCGACCCGTGAGCGTGACGTAATAACTAAATCAAGTTCGGCAAAAAGTTCTTTGAGTTCGCCTTCGGGTGTCGTGAAGACTTTTGAAAGCGCTTTGGCAACAACAAGTTTTTCAGGAGCACGACCGCCATCATCGAAAGTCAGATTCAGTCGATTTTTTCGATTCAGCATCTTCAAACGACCGACTTCTTCAGACAGATCGCCTGCGTTCTCGATGCGAGCTTTTTGTTTTGTCTGGCGCGCTTTAGCTCCGCGCCGAAGCCATTCAGTTTCGCGCCGAAGACGGTTGGCTAGTTTTTTTTCACGTTCGCCAAGACCTGCCATCAGTTCGGCTTTTCGCTCAAGGTAAGTGGCAAAGCTGCCTTCGACGACCAGAATTCCATTCGGATGTCGCCCGTCAAGTTCGTAGATGAAATCAACAGTTCGGGTTAAAAAAAGTCGGTCGTGAGAAATGAGGACAAACGCAATCGAGCTATCTGTTAGAAAATCTTCAAGCCACTGAATGGCGTCGGTATCCAGGTGGTTTGTGGGCTCGTCGAGAAGAAGAAGATCAGGTTCGGTTACGAGTGCCGCGCCTAGCTGAACACGGCGCTTCCAGCCGCCGCTAAGCGTACCGATCGGTTTGTCTTCAAGAGGAGCCAACAACAGTTGGGAAAGAATTTGATCGGTCTTTTTTAATGGCTGCGCATCGTAAGGTTCGATGCCCGCCGCCTCGAGGGCTGCGACAAAAGCTTCACGAACAGTTTGCTCAGGGGGAAAAACCGCGTCTTGATCAAGCAGTGCAACCCTCACTCCGCGGCCCGACGTAATCTCACCTGCATCCGGTTTGACGAGACCGGCAATGATTTTCAAAAGCGTCGATTTACCGGCGCCGTTCGCGCCGACGAGACCGATTTTTGCTTTTTGAGGAACGCCAAACGAAAGATCTTTAAACAGCGTTCGCGATGCAAAACTTTTTTCAAGTTTGCGACCAGTCAAAAGGGGAAGTTCTTGTGAAACAGCCATTTTACTCCAGATCTGAAATTGAAAAATCGAAGTGTTCGATTTTTGCAAACGGGTTTTCCACCGCTTCGAGACCGCTGTGGCATGTTTCAACCAAGACGACTTTCACCGCAGGG
>JALHOI010000224.1:0-4265 GCA_022843085.1 Pseudobdellovibrionaceae bacterium | reverse complement strand
CGCAGGGGTTCGACGAAGAACGACATTAATATTGACGGGTTCGTTTTCGAACAGCCACACCTGATCAAACCGGTTCACAATTCGTTCGATTGTGTCGGCTTTGAACGCGGCATCATCGAGTTCCTTTTTTGGCTTGAGGACCAAATTGACTCGAGGATGATCGAGCGGAAATCCAGATTGCCGAAGAGAAGATATGGTTCCTGATTCCATACGCTCGACGTCGCGACCGGTCAGGTACATGACTTCGGCGCCGTGCTGAAGACATGCCTCGACGAACGAAACGGCACCGGGCAGTGGGAAATCGCGATCCAAGAATTCATTAGAGAAGAACCCCTCGGTCCACGCGGCTTGAAGTTCGTGAATGAAGCTCGCGTGCTGCTGTGGGGTAATCCCAATCCGCGCAAGTGGCTCGACCAGCCCCCAGTCGGTGCGTTGAATTTTGATCGCACTCATCAGACGACATGCCTCGGGAAAACGGGATTGTACAGCTGGGTCTGCCACGAAACGCTCGATGATCGACGTCACCCGCAAGGTTAGGTCGTACAGTGTCGAATCGAGATCGAAGATCACGAGACTTCGGCCCTGCGGGCTGTATTTGACGAGGTTGAGAATCGAGCCGAGCATCGCTGAGCAGCCTAACAGTTCGACGACTCGAATTGAACTGGAAAACCTTTCGACGGTTTTCAGCAAAATTATGGCGATTTCAAGCTCGAGTGAAACTATCCGTGAATTCACCCGGTTCTAAACCACTTTTCTAAGTTCGCAGAAGCGTCGAATAACTTGTCATCATCGTGCGTGTTCGCACCAGGTTGCGGTGGTTCGTCTCAAACCTACGCAGGACTGCAACAAAAAATCGCTAAGTGCCCAACGCGGCTTCGGAAAACGAAAGATCCCAGACTCGAGGGTGGTTCGGTCGAAACCGAAACTCTGTATGGAGGAACGTCCATGCTGACTCGGTCGAACGATGAATTTCATGTGGCTCGCGGCGATACATGCGTCGGGCGCTTTGGCGTCGCCGAAATCCTAAGTCGCGTTGAACGTGGCGAACTCGATGCCTTTGATCATGTCTACGACGAAGATCAGAAAGACTGGGTCGCGATCATCGTGCACCCATCGTTCGCCAGGCATGAAGAGTTCTGGAAGAAACATCAGCACGTCAACGTCGCAAAACCAGCTCGAAACAGCACAAACGGACAACAGATTGGAAAGACGAGGCCGGCCCCTGAACTTGGGGATGGGAAAGAGGCCTGGTTTGTGTTGAAGGGTGATCACCGCTTCGGTCCGTTCGAATATCTCGAGCTCATACGCTTGACCCAGGAAAAAAATCTGAACGATTGGGATTACGTTTGGACAAAGCGTCTGCCAAAGTGGATGCGGATATCGACCCTTCCTGAATTTCACCCAGAAACCATCATCCATTTGCGTGAATCGCTCAGCCAAGAACTGGGCGGAGCCGTCAATGAGGTTTTCTTCCGACGTCGTTTTGCTCGCGCGGCTTTTGAAGGCTCAATTCTTGTTCACAACAACCAAAAGGTCTTTCGCGGTAGGTCTCTAGAGATGAGCGCGGGTGGCTTGAGTCTTGTGCTGCCCGATGGCGAGATCAAGTTGGCAGACAAGTTACATCTGCATGTGAAGCCCTCAAGCGAAACGCCGGCCTTCAATTCTTCGTGTGAAGTGATGACTCGAAGAGTTTTAAATTCGGGCGATCCGAAGTCGCCGGTGGTCTACGGTCTTAAATTCGTTGCACTCGAGGACCACGTCAAAACTGAAATCGACGGATGGGCGACACGTTCAATCAATCAGAAGGCAAGGATGGCATCATGAAATTTTCAATCAAATCGTCGTTGTTGGTTCTTGCACTTTCAATCAGTGCCGCTTTTCAGATCGGTTGCGGTCAACAGACCTTCGGAACTGAAGCGGGATCGGCTACATTTGGTCAGCAAGTTTCTTACAATACAGAAGTTGACGTTCTTTGGGTGATCGACACCTCGGGGTCTATGTCGAAACGGCAAAGCGAAGTCGCGAAACAAATTCCGATCTTTCTCGACGGACTAAACGCAACGGGCCTCGATTACCAAATCGGAGTTACGACCATGGATATGAGCGGCAGCGGTGTAAAAGGGCGTTTGATCGCGCAAGCCGGAACGCCGCTTGTGCTGAAAAGGCAGACCCCAAATCTCACGAACATTTTGATGGGGCGGGTACAGGCTGGTGAGAATGGCTCTCCTGTCGAGCGCGGGCGTGAGGCCATGCTAGCCGCGCTTGCTTTATCCGAGCCCGACAAGGCCAACGCCGGATTTCTGCGCCCGAAGTCGCTTCTCAATGTCATTTTTGTAACTGATGAAGAAGATGAATCCGACAGTTCGGTGAACTATGTTGCGGCGCTCGACGCGATAAGGCCCGCACTGCCGCTTGGCGATCGCAGCTGGGTTGCTCACTTTATTGGAGTCGCTCCGAACGATGCGACTTGTCGTACGGCCGAGTGGGGTTTTTCTTCGCCGGGGACGCGCTACATCTCACTTGCAAACCAATCTGGCGGTGCGGCTGAATCGATCTGCGATGCTGACTTTCGTCGTGCACTCACAAATGTTCGGTCGCGAGTATTAGAAATGCTGACTGAGTTTCCGCTCGACCGAAAACCCGTTGAGTCTTCGATCAAGGTTGTAGTTGACGGTGCGAACGTCATCATGGATTCGAGCAACGGTTGGTCGTATCGAGCACAAACAAACTCTATTCGATTTCACGGAAGTGCAATTCCGAAAGCCGGTGCCCGAATACTTGTCACGTTTGATCCGGATGGATTGAAATGACAATAAACTTCATTCGATATGGTCTGCTTTCTTGCGTATTGGCGATTCCGATATGGTCGGTCGTGACGCCGTTTGCAAACGCCGCCAAGGTTTCTGACAAAACAATCGAAGATGAGCTGAAGTTGCGGGCGGGCGACGAATCAGGAAACGAAGTCAAAGCGCTGAAGACCGAAATGCTGGTGATGAGCTCTGAAAAGAAAGCACTCGCGCAACTCGAACGACTCAAAGTTCGTTACAAGGGCACACGGATGGAAGCCGAGATTCTTTTCCGTCTCGGTGAAATATATATGCGCCGAGCCCGCACAGAGCGGTTTTTCGAAGTCCATCGAGACTCGAACCAAGTTGTGAGATTTGCACCTGAACTTGTGAGACAAGCATCCGAAGTCGCTCAGGTCAAAAAGGCTGTTCAGATCTATCTTGATCTCGAAACACGTTTTCCAAGATTCCGCGCACGCGATGTGGTCGTTTTCAATACGGCCTATGCGTACCAACAGGTCGGCGATGACAAAAAAGCTGAAGAGCAATTTCGAAAACTGCTCGCTGAGCACAGCTCTTCTCCGCTTGTTCCGGACTCGCTTCTTGCGTTAGGAGAAATTCAATTTTCACGTCGTCAATTTCAGCCAGCGCTTGAGCTTTTTCTAAAAATAAAAGAACACCCTCGTGCGCGGGTTTATCCCTACGGACTGTATAAAGCAGCGTGGGCCAAGTACAACCTGCAAGACGCAAACGGCGGCATAAATCTACTCGAAGAAGTGGTCTCGTTCGGTCACGAGCGTGCCAAAACTTCGGGGACGTTGGCTAAGTTAGATTTACGCAAAGAAGCCCTGGGTGACTTAGCGTTGTTCTTTTCTGAAGCTCGACGGCCCGAAACTGCGGTTGATTATTTCACGACTCAAGCGCAAGACCTCGACGCGGTTCCGTTTATTTTAAGATTGGTCGCGATCTACGAACGGCATTCTAAGTATTCAGAGGTCGACGTCGTGCTTCGCGGTGTTTTGGCGAAGGCGCCGCAATCAAATCAGATCGCTCAAGTTCACGAGTCACTGATCTGGAACGCCGACCGTCAGAAGCGTCGTGACGTCGCCGTCAGCCAGCTCGGCGAGCTAGGTCGCGCCTGCACCGAATTTGAGAAGAAGAGCCCGCTTCGCATGGATTGTGAAGGAAAGCTGAACGAAGTCTCGAAAAAACTCGGTGCAAAACTGCATGGATATTGGAAGCGCGATCGCCAAAATGAGACGGCCGACCTTGCACTTAAAGCTTACGACATGTATCTCGCTAAAGCAGTCGGTGTCGGTCACGAAGCTGCGCAAGTTAGATTTGCCTTTGCTGATTTGCTGTTTGCCCGCGTACGATTTCGTGAAGCAAGTTCCAATTATGATTTGGTTGCAGCCGTTCAAAAAGAAGCCGTGGCCGCACGGGACAAAAAGCCGACGTTCGATCTCATGAAGACTGACC
>JALHOI010000223.1 GCA_022843085.1 Pseudobdellovibrionaceae bacterium | reverse complement strand
GAATACATATTCGCTTTCATGGCCAGAAACTCATACAGGGCGACTCAGTTCTTTAACATCCCGGCGAACCAGGTTATCGAAGTCGGAATGCAGGTCGAGCTTTAATGAGCGACTTTGAATCGAGGTCGAAGGGCGGCTCGAACGAGCCGCCCGTTCGCCTCGTGACACCCGAGCTTGAAAGAAAACTGGTCGGCACGCTTTTAACTCGAAAGCCCTCGAAAGAGTCTTCCACTCTGACCCTTGCAACTGCGGTTATTGTGACGGCCGTAACTTCACTCGGTTGGTACGTGCCGAGTGTCGGGTCACTTCTGCCAGTGTCTGGAGACGGTTTTTTTGCTCGCAGCGAGTGGTGGCGCCCGTGGACGGCGTGTTTTGCACATGCGGATGTGGCGCACTTGCTCAGCAATTTATTCTTATTCGTCATTTTCGGCCGGTTTTTAAGCGGCCACTTTGGTGCGGTCCTTTTTCCGCTTTGGGCTTTTGTTTTGGGAGGGATTGCTAATCTGATTGTGTTGCCAACTTATCCGTCGGAGGTTTCAGTTCTCGGTGCCAGCGGCGTTGTGAACGTGTTAGGCGGTCTATGGTTGTCACTGTATTTCATGATCAGTCGGCAGTATAAAATGAGCGGTCGAATTGTAAGAACACTTGGAGTTGCGCTGGTCTTATTCGCGCCTCAAGAATTTCGCCCGAATGTCGCCGAGCGTGTTCATGCCGCAGGTCTGGTGTGCGGTCTTGTATTTGGCTTCGGTTGGTTTCTTATTTTCAAATCAAAAATTCGCTCGTATGAAATCTGGGAAACGGTGTGGCCTGATCATCCTGACGATGATTTGCCGCCGCCAGAAGGTGTCGAGGTCGCACGGTGACAAAAAAACCAGAGAAAAAACTAGAAACGAAACCAGAAACGAAACCAGCTCAGAAAGTTCGGACGAAGGCGAAAGTCATTCACTCAAATGTCTCAGATGCAGCCGTGTCGGCTGGACCACTTCCACTTCGACCTCGCGAACCGGGCGAGCTTCGTGTGGCTTCGTGGAACGTCAATGGCATTCGATCGGTTTTCGGCAAAGGTTTGACAGCGTGGATTGAGGCCAGTGATCTTGACGTTGTGATGCTACAGGAAGTGAAGGCGACACCGGCAGTTCTTCACTCGGACCTCGACAATTTTCCCGAGGCTTACGGCTTTCAGTCTGTGTCGTGGGCGACAGCAGAAAAGCCTGGGTACAGCGGACTTTTAACCCTGTCGCGGCAATTGCCAGATGCAGTTCGCAGCGGTCTTGGCGATTCGAAATTCGATTCAGAAGGTCGGTGGCTTGAAGTCGACATCGGAAGCTACACTTTCGTAAATAGCTACTTTCCAAATTCACAACGCGATAGCCAGCGACTTTCGTATAAACTTGAATTTTGTAGGGCAGCCGAAGATCGGCTTTGCGCGCTTCAGGCTCAAAAGCGGAATGTTGTTCTCGCAGGTGACATTAATGTTGCTCACACCGAGATCGATCTCGCGAACCCAAAAACAAATCAAAAAAATGCGGGGTTCTTGCCTGAAGAGCGCGAGTGGTTTTCGAAGTTCTTAAGCGCCGGTTGGGTTGATGTCTTTCGAGAGTTCGAAACTTCAGGTGGGCACTACACGTGGTGGAGTTATCGACCCGGTGTTCGCGAAAAAAATGTGGGGTGGCGTCTCGACCACTTTTTCATTTCTCGTCATTCCCGCCACAAAGCGCGGTGGATGCACCATCAACCGTACGTGCGTGGATCTGACCATTGCCCGATCGTGATGGCTGTCAGCCGCGACTAGCGGAAGATTTTTTGATTCGAGCCTGCAGAGCTTTAGCAGGCTGCGGCGCTTCGAGAATTGTTCGAAACGTCAAGTTGATACGAGGCGCTTTAGGGCCTTTGGTTTTTGGCAAAGCATGTTGCCAGTGGTGCTGCGTTTCGCCGCTCATGACAAGCAAGCTTCCTGATGCCAATTCGACCGACACCTTAAGTTTCGAATCGGTTAGATGTCGAAAGCGAAACATTCGCGATGCGCCGAAGCTGACCGACGCTATGAGCGGATTTATTCCGAGCTCTCGCTCGTCGTCTTGGTGCCAGCCCATACTGTCATTTTCATCGCGGTAGTTGTTTGCGAGAGCTGATGTAAAAGTACAACCAAGCACGGCCTCTAATTTATTTTTCATTTCGAAGATTTCGGCCGGCCAATTTTCGGGTTGCATGGTTAGTCCCGAATAGCGATAGGGCTTTTCGCTGTCTCCAATGAGGGCTGTCAGGCGCGGTTGCATCAGCGAGCGACCAAACATCTGTAGGGGCTCTTGCTTCCATTGCACTTTGCTTTGAAGAACCGAGAAGTAACCGCGGCACTCGTCTGCAGAAAAAAAGTTTTCTACGTACTGAGCCACACCGTCTTTGGGTAGTAGGTTTGGAACGTCTTTCATCGCTCGAGTCTTGAAGAAAACTAGAAACAGCTCAAGCCGCCGATCGCGCGAGTTCAGTTTTTAGCAGATCGTTGTCAGTTCCGAGCTCGATCCGTTAAGACGCGGGGCTATATCAAAAGTCACTTTTTACCATCAGAAACTTTTGGTTGTCGAACGACGACGTCGTCTGCCACGCTTCACGGTAGGGCCCTGAAAATGAGGCCATAGGAATGCGGCCACAAACAGGTGGCCAGAAACATGTAGCCCAAAAAAATTCAGGAGCCGCCATTGGAAACAGCCTCAGTCGCAACGTGGATCATCATTGTCGAATGGACGGCACGGTTTATTCTTCTCGTTCTGATCGGACTCTCGATTTGGTCGGTCCGAGTCATCGTTGAGAAGTGGTCGTTCTTTAAAGTGCTAAGGCGTTTTGATGCCGAAGCCGAACAATCGATGCAAACTCTGCGTCTTGAGGCGGATCGTCAGAGCCAGACGAGTGGTGTCGGCTCGTGGGCCGAAGCCAAATCGGTGTGGGAATCTGCTGTAGGTTCAGCTGCTGAGGCCGAGTCGCCGTACCGTCGTGCCCTTGGTCGAACATCGGGCCTGGCAAACGCGGCTGCGTTTGAAAAGGTCGTCAGCAGCAGTTTACTTGAACTTCGCAAAGAATGGGAAAAAGGCCTTCCTGTTTTAGGAACACTTGGTGCGACGGCCCCGTTTATTGGACTTCTTGGAACTGTGCTTGGAATCATCGTTTCTTTCGGAGCGCTTTCGACAGGTACCTCAGACACATTTAAGATCATGGCGTCGCTCGCTGAGGCTTTGATTCTAACTGCGGTCGGACTCGCCGTCGCGATTCCAGCCGTCATAGCAAATAACTTTTTTAGTCGCCAAATCACCGAGATGAGTCGCCGAATCGAAAGTTTGAAAGAGCTTGGCATGGCACTTCGGATGAAAGATCGAGGCTAGCATGGGCTTCGGTGGATCGTCTGGACCTGGTGAAGTTCAAGAGATGAACGAAATTAACATCACGCCGTTTGTCGACGTAGTTTTGGTTCTTCTCGTTATCTTCATTGTGACCGCACCGATGATGATGAAAGATCTGCTTGAGGTGAAGCTTCCAAAAACTTCGGTCTCAGACATTCGCGCGTCAAGCCCTCTTGCGATTGCGATCACGGCACAAGGCCAGATTCTTCTTGGGGGCCAGCTGGTCACGGATGCGGTTCTTCGAGAGCGCGCAAGCGAAGCCCGGTTAGAAGATCCTATGACCTCAGTCATACTTGCGGCCGACAAAGATGCTCGGCACGGCGACGTAACAAATGTGATCGCGATCGTAAAAGGTTCAGGACTTACAAACTTCGCCATTCAAGTTGAAAAAGGTGCCGAGCGGATGAAAGAGGGGCCGTGACGATTCTCACCAAATCGCCCTGGTTTATCTCGAGCGCGCTGCATGTGCTCGTGTCGCTGCCGTTTTTCATCGCTGTTTTTTTTCTGCCAAACCTCGGGACGCGGGTTGAACGGATTCCTATGAAGATCATCGAAATCGACGAGCCTAAACTCGAGACCGAGGTTCCAAAAAGCGTTCGTCTGACTGAAACGAAGCCACCTGTTGTTTTAAAAAAGGCACCACCGCCAGTCTTTGGGCTCTCTCGCGATACCCTTCAAGACCAAGGCGGGTCGGTCAAGATCAAAGCTGGCAACACAATCGCGAAAGAAGTCGACACGATCAAAGCTGACAACGACGACGCACTTCCTGTCCCGACTGATGAATACCTTGTGTCATCGATGCCGCGGCTCTTAAAAGAGATTCGGGCAGCGTATCCCGAGGCGGCGCGTAAGGCGAAAATTGAAGGCCCGGTCGTGATGGATGTTCTGATCGATGCGAGTGGCAACGTGGTTGATGTGCGATTGATTCAAGGCCTTGGCTACGGTCTCGACGAAGCCGCGACTGATGCCATGAAGCAATTCAAATTCGAGCCGGCGCGAGTTCAAGATCAAAAGGTCGCCGTCAAAATTCGCTACACTTACCGATTTGAGTTGAGGTCGTGATGCTACGAACAATCGGACTACTCTTCGCAACCATTTTGCTCAGTCAAACTCTGGTGGCTCAGACGCCACCGCCCGAGCCGCAGGCGAAAAAAAATTCAGCAGAGCCGCAGGCGAAAAAAAATTCAGCAGAGCCGCAGGCGAAAAATTCGCCCGTGCGAATTGAAGGCCAGATTCTCGAGAAGGGAACTCGGCGGCCACTCTCTGACGTCAGCGTTTTTTTACTGCCGGCGAAGATCAAAGCGATTTCGAACTCACAGGGCGTATTTTCTTTTGAAGTCTCAGACTTGGATACGACGGGATTGTCTTTGCCGCCGCAAGGGCCACAAATCGTCATCAATCTCACCGGCTACAGACGTTTTGAAATGGCCCTCGATCCGTCGAAACTCAATTTAGGCCGACTTTTTATTGAAAAAATCCAGTACTCAGGTTTCGAAACGGTCATCGTCGGAAAAACGATAAAGCGCGACGATCAAGAGCGAGTTCTTAAACCCGAAGACTTTCTTTTAGCTCCTGGAGCAAACCGCGACCCGGTCAAGGCGATTCAAAATTTGCCTGGTGTCAATCGACCGACCGGAGGCTCGTCACAAATCATCGTTCAGGGTGCCGAGCCCGAAGACACAAAGTACAATATCGAAGGGCACGCGATTCCTTTGATTTTTCACTTCGGTGGACTCTCGTCTGTTCTCTATCCGGATTCGATCGAAGATGTAAGCCTGCTTGGTGCGGGTTATGGACCCGAGTTTGGTCGCGCGTTGGGTGGCCACGTCGGTCTTCGCACGCGTGCACCGCGGGCTGACAGCTGGTCGGGACAAGCCTTTGTTGATATCTTTAATGCGGGCTTCATGGCAGAGGGTCCAACGTCGCCGACAGGGTCGATCCTGATCTCGAGTCGATATTCCTACATCGGTGCCGTGATCAAAAAGTTTGCCGAGACCCAAGAAAATTTCGGGCTCACTGCGGCGCCAAGCTTTGCCGATGTTTCGGTCATTTACCAAGAGAAAATCAATGCCTCGGATCGACTGAAGGTCACAGCGCTCGCGTCGCAAGATCAGCTTGAACTCGTTTTTAAGGACTCAGTGAACGGAGATCCTGCACTGCGGGGACGGTTTTTTAACGACACGTCATTTTTCAGAGTGATTACCGCATTCAACCGAAAACTCGAGAACGAAGATGAGGTTTCGATTTCTTTGGGTGTCGGAAAAGACAAAATTTTAGTGGATGTCGCCGACAATTACTTTCGGCTC
>JALHOI010000222.1 GCA_022843085.1 Pseudobdellovibrionaceae bacterium | reverse complement strand
CTCAAGTGTCGTTCGCGAAGTTTCTCCATCGTCTTCCGCTCGCGAGCCGCGCCGATGAGGGCCTCTTGAAAGTGCTCTTCGACACTCTTCAGGTCTCGAATGACGGCCCGCTGGCGTTCGATTCGAATTTTTTGACCGTTGATGAAATGGTCAACGTTTTGAAGTGATGGGGCCATTTGCCGATCAGAAGCTCCGGTCTGAAGCTGATGCCCACGCAACCTGGCATCGTCGATCGCTCGGTACAAGCCATCAAGATCTCGAATCGCAAGTGCGGTTTTTGACTGTGCGTCCATGTAGGCCCGCTTCGCGTCGTCCTCAAGGCGTCGGCGATGTTCGAGGACTTTTTGAAGCCGAAAGACGAACGCCACGGCTTACCGCCCACGACCCATAATTTGAACCATTCGCCTCGCGCAGTCTTCGATCGAAGTTGCTTCTTCAACATCTTGCCGCAAGAACATTTCGATCTCTGGATAAAGCCGAAGCGCTTCATCAATCTTCGGGTTTGCTCCAGCCTTGTAGGCACCGATATTCACCAGATCCTCAGCTTCGCGGTAAATCGCGATTGTTTCGCGCATACGCCTCGAAAGCTCTAAAAATTCTTTAGGAACAATTTGGCGCATGACCCGGCTGGTGCTGGGCAGAACATCAATCGCAGGAAAGTGGCCTTTCGCTGCAAGCTTTCGATCAAGCACGAAGTGACCATCTACGATCGACCGAACGGCGTCACCGATGACGTCATTCATGTCGTCGCCCTCGACAAGGACGGTGTAAAGACCGGTGATACTTCCGCCGTTTGCGAAGGATCCTGCTCTTTCAAGCAGCTTCGGTAAAGCTGCGAAAACGCTTGGAGTATATCCCTTCGATGCTGGTGGCTCGCCGGCCGCGAGACCAATTTCTCGTGCGGCCATCGCAAAACGAGTGACCGAATCCATCATCATTAAAACATGTTTGCCTTGGGATGCAAAATACTCGGCAATCGTAGTGGCGACGAAAGCGCCTCGCATGCGAAGCAACGGGCTTTTATCACTTGTCGAGCATACGATGACAGATCTTTTTAATCCCTCAGGTCCGAGAACTTCTTCGACAAACTCTTTCACTTCGCGACCGCGTTCGCCAATCATCGCGATCACATTGACGTCAGCGTTTGATGAACGCGCCATCATACCCATTAGCACCGACTTGCCGACACCCGAACCAGCCATGATTCCGACTCGTTGGCCGCGCCCGACAGTGATCAGAGCATTGATCGCCCGAACTCCGAGATCCGAAATCTCACGAATTGGTTCGCGATCAAGCGGGTTAACCGAAGTGGCGTAGATAGGCCGTTCTTCATGCGCATCAATAGGTCCGAGGCCGTCGAGCGGTTCGCCAACACCATCAATGATTCGGCCTAGAAGTGCTGCACCAGCCCGCAGCGTTGAATTCGACTGCTCAAGTACAACGCGCGAACCAAGCCCCACGCCTTTCATTTCACCAAGCGGCATCAAGATGACGTGCCGATCGCGGAAGCCGACGACTTCTGCCAGAAAGGGATCTTGACCACCCGACGGGTGAATGCGGCACGCTGAACCGACCGCCGAGCCTGGCAAAAAGCCAAGCATCATGGGACCCACGACCTGAGTGATTTTTCCAGATTCCTCTGTCGCACGATGCCGTTGCACGAAATCGCCGTAGCTACCTAAGTCGAGTGTCAGCCCGTCGCGGTCCGGAGTACTCACGCGGGCCCTTCAGTGCTGCCCGATGGTTCTTCACTGCCCGAGGGGTCTTGCAAGATGTCGGATTTTTTCGGCAGCTTCATCTGAACATTGGCCCAAACTTTTTCGAGCCGCTTTTCTATCGTGGCATCGACCTGACCAAAATTCGTTACAATCACACAACCACCGGCCTGAATCTGGTCACTCCCCTCAAGCTTCGCACGCTTTGCAAACTCGAAATCTTGCCCCAGTCGCTCTTTGACGCTATCGAGAAAATCAAGATCTGAATTTGCCAATTTGATGATGATGTTCTCTTCATCCTGCGAACCCATTGCGGCTTCCGATATGATTGGAAGAATCAGCTCGGGATTTTGCTTTACCTCAGCCATCGCAATTTTTGCAGCAAGCTGATAGACGAGCGTCACAAGCGACGCTTCGTTTTGCTTGACGAGCTCGGCCTTTAAATTTTCTAGCACCTGCATGACGCGGTCAATTTTTCGAAGGCTCGTCGATAGTTCATCGGTTTTTTCGCGGTAGGCTGATTCCTGGCCTTCGTCGCGGCCGAGGTCGTAGCCCTGCCGGTAGGCTTCTTCTTGCAGCTGCTTCAGACGTTCAAGGGCTTCAATCTCAACTCGTTCTGCCAGCGACACTTTTTCGAGCTCGGCGATACCGGTCGTCAAAGAAACAATACGATCAATTTTAAAATCGGGGTTTTCAAGGCCCGCTTGGTACTTGACGAATTCGATGGCAACTTCGGACGTTCGATTTGGAAACTCGCGTGGCGTGTACTCGACGACGCGAGTCCCCGCATCTAGCTTCGATAAAATTTTGTTCAAGTTTAACCCTGCCATCGCTTGCTCCTCGGATCTTAGACCATGGCATCTTCGCTGCCGCCACGAGCGATAAGGATTTTACCCTCAGCCTCGAGTCGACGAGCGACGTTAACAATCTCAACTTGCGCGCCTTCGACATCCGACAACCTCGACGGGCCGAGATTCGAAAGATCGTCTTTGAGCATCTGTGCAGCTCGCTGCGAAATATTCTTGAAGATCTTGTTTCGAATTTCTTCGTTCGCGGTTTTGAGAGCCAACAGAAGTTTGTCGTTCGGAACTTCTTTGAGAAGCGTTTGAATTCCCTTGTCGTCGATTTTGATAATGTCTTCGAAAACAAACATGAGTTTGCGAATCTCTTCGGCCAGAATTGGATCTTTTTCTTCGATTCGAGCCATAATAGCTTTTTCAGTATTCTTATCCATGACGTTCAGCATTTCTGCCACCGGCTGAACGCCGCCAAGTGCAGCGGCTTCAGTTGTTCCGACGCTTGCGAGCTCTTCTTTAAGAACTCGGTCGACTTCAGCAATAAGTTCTGGTGCAACATGCTCAAGATTTGCCATGCGAAGAACGACTTCAGCCTGAAACGCCTCGGGTAAGCGCTTTAGAACCTCACCTTTTTTCTCGGGCTCGAGGTGCGCCAAGATGACAGACACAGTCTGTGGATGTTCATTGACAAGAAAGTTTGCAAGCGACTTGGCGTCGACACTTTCAAGAGATTCTAGCTGCGGCCGCTGAGAAGAATTCACGCTCAAGTGGCCCAAAACACCACGCGCACGCTCTTCCCCCAGCGCATCGATGACCGTCTCTTTTGCAACCGTACGGTCTGAGAAAATGTAATCTTCAGACTCGCTCACAAGTTCGTAGTACTCTTCCAAAACTTTTTTGGTGATCGAAATCGGCACGATCCGATACTTGCTCATGACCGTGAGTAGCTTTCGAATATCGCCGTCGTCCATGCGCTTGAGCAGAACCTTAGCCGCCTCGGGCCCAAGATAATTCACAAGAATGGCCGCCTTTTCGAAGCCGCGCAGGCTTTCGAAGTCGAACGAATCTGGCTTCTGAAGTTTGACCGCTGTTCCTGATGACATAAGTTAAGTGTCCTTTCGGATCAACCAGAGGCTAAAGGCGCCAGAGGCTTTTTCTTCGTCTTTACCCATCAAGGTCATGATGCGCTCACGAAGAAGTTCAGATTCAGCTTTATCGGGATCAAGAGACTCTTCTAAAACCGGCAAGGCGCTCGACATTCCAGGCAATGAATTATCGACCGATTGAAGCTGCTCAAGCTCTTCGATCGTGCGAGGCAAAAGATCTTCGACCGAATCTTGAAAGCTATCGGTGATCCATCGCATGAATGGCCGAATGACGAGTAGGAAGAACGCCGCGAGGACTCCGCCCAGAAGCAGCCACTTCAAAACTGAGTTTACAAGTTTCTTGCGCTCGACAGTGGTCATCCACTTGTCGCTTTCGGTGAAGTCCTCTTTTTCGAAACGCATCGATTCAATTTTGACCGAGTCGCCCCGTTGATCGCTAAATCCGATCGCGTTTTTTACAATCGCATCAAATTTTGCAACTTCTTCGGGCGAGCGGGGTACCCATGATTCTTCAACCTCGCCTTTGTCGTTCGTCTTTGAAGATGTGACCCCATCGACTAGAACCGAAACGGTAATGCGTTCGAGACCGCCTGCCGCTTCGCTGGTGTTGCGAACAGTTTTCGGAACAACGTAATTTTGAGTCTTCAATTCTTTGGCGACGTTCTGGCTAAAGCCGACCTGACCGGCTTCCTGCGCGCCAGGAATATTCGCACGAGCCCCCGGGACTCCTGTCGGATTTGTTCGCGCCCCGTCGAGTCTCTCTTCTTCGGTCGATGAAGCGAGAAGCGCTGTTTTTTCTGGATCAACGGATTCTTCTGATGTCTGCGTCTGACGATGGTTGAGCTGAGCATTGACGCGGACCATAACTTTGCCCTGGCCAACGACCTTCGCAAGGATCGATTCGACCCGTTCTTCGATGTCGTGTTCCATTTTAGCTTTGGTTTCGGCCAAAGCGTTCGAACCACCGCTAGCTCCGTCGGGTCGAGAGATCATCTTGCCGCGCGAGTCGACGACCGTAACCTTATCTGGATCAAGGCCTTCGACCGAACTTCCCACGAGATGCCGAATACCGCGAACCTGATCTTCAGAGAGGGTTTTACCTGGGTGTAGTTCGACAACGACCGACGCCGTGGCGACGCCGCCTTCTTCGAGAAACGTCTTTTTGGGCGGAAGCGCCAACATGATCTTCGACCGCTTGACGGCGTCGAGCGTATTGATCGCACGTGTCAATTCGCCCTGCAGAGCCCGCTGATAGTTGATTCTCTGCGCGTACGAGGAAGTTCCAAAATCTTGCTTATCAAAAAGTTCAAAGCCAATCGTGCCAATTTTTCCCGAGCCGATTTCGGACATCAGTGCCATTTGCGTTGAATGCAAAAGCTCTTTCGGAACTGTGATGGTTTTTCCGCCGTCTTGAACACGAAACGGAATGTTCTTCGCTTGAAGTTTATCGACAACGATCGCTGTTTGGTCAGCGGGAACGTTCGTCAGAACCGGAATAAAATCGGTGCCCGCCATCATCAAACCCATCATTCCTGCTGTCGCAATAACGATGAGAGTAACGGCGATCATCGACATCCGTTTGACCGGCGTCAGATTTTTATAGAAGTCTCGAAATTGTACGAAAATATTTTGAAACAAACCTTGCATCTACACCCTCGAAAATTCACTCAGAATCAAAAATCAAGACACGCAGACAGAATTGCCCGAAGACCCTCGGGTCAGACTTGCATCCTCATGACCTCTTGGTACGCGTCGATGATTTTGTTTCGGACTTGGGTCATCAAGCGCAGGGCGATGTCGGCTTTTTCAACCTGCATCATCACCTCTGGAATATTCGTCGTCTTGCCCGTGGCAAGATCTTGAATCTGCACGTCAGCTTGCTTTTGCATGGCATTGGTTTGGTTGATCGCGTCGCGAAGCACGTTCTGAAACGAACCACTTCCATCAGCAGGAGCCGCAAGCCCCGCATTCTTTTGCGCGTTCAGTTCATTCGCGCGCATCTCTTTAACGGTGTTCCCGGTATCGAGAAGATTCTGCCCTTGACGGATCGACAAACCATCCATGGTTTTGGTCCTGTTAGCCTATTGGCACG
>JALHOI010000221.1 GCA_022843085.1 Pseudobdellovibrionaceae bacterium | reverse complement strand
GCTCTTCCGATCTTCTTTCCGATTCACGAAGCTCCGCGCTGAGGGCTCGTGATGAACCCTCTGGGCATGTGATCCGTATCACTTTGCTGCCGGGTCACTTCTTTGTGGGCTGGGCTTGCGCGAAGTCGATCGGAACCAGTTCGAGCGCTAGCTTTTGTGCATCCAGCCATTCGGTTTCGAGCGTCTTAAATGTCGCGAACTTCTTATTTTCCGTGTCAGCGCCAGACGGCGCGAGTGCAACGAGCTCGGCTGCGATTCGTTGCATCCGGTCACGTTTCGCCTCAACACGAAGTTCCCAGTTGATGTTCTCTCGACCCGAGACAAGCTTCAAAATTGGCTCGTAAAAGTGCAAATGCGCGTTGCGTGTCCATTGAAAATAGCCGTGCATCGGTTCGTTTGGATCGACGAGCTTTGGATTTTCGATCAGCATTTTCGAATATCCGATTTCGTAACCGTATTGGTTTACGACCTCCGCAACTTTTTGGACACTGCCTGTCCTATTTTCAAAAATAAAATAGCGCTGCATAAGCTGAGCATCTGATTCGCCGTAGCCCAGCACGTGCATCAATTCATGAACGAGCAACGCTTGAATTTCAGCTTTCAAGGAAGAACTTGGAATACGAGTGAGTCGATCCAGGCTCACGCAGATGGTTGTGCCGTGGGCCGAGCCGTCGTAGTGATGACGATGCGAATCTTCGCAAGGAACATCTTTGCGCTTTTCGAGCTGTAACTTAGATTGAAGACTTGCGACCCGCGGCGCCGATGCGAAATCGTCTGGATTCGATCTCGAAGGCGTGGCGCCAATTGTCAGTTCTCGCATGATTTGGTTTAAGCGTTTCAGCTGATCCGAAGTTTCGGTCAAGCGTGCGAAGTCGGTGGGCGCGGGGGTAAAGTCGCACTCAAGAGGTTCTCCGGAACACGCGCTGTCGAATCTCAGAAAAGGCCGAACCGCGTACGCCATACCAGTAAAGGGTGCGAGCAGATTTTCAAATTCACGATCGACGACGGCCTCAACTTCGCTAAGCTTGCTGGTGCCCAACATCACGTTGCCGCCGCCGGTACCTCCCGGGCCATCGCTGACCGCGAGTTGGGGCGCAGGTGCACCGCCGCGACCGGGCGCGCAGGCGACAAAATTCGTCAAGGCGACCAAGGCGAACAGGCCGGCCAAAAGGGTCTCAGTTGTGCGATTGGCTTTAGGTTTCATCTGGTCCCTTAGGCAAGGTTGAATGGGCCCATCAGCGCCCAAGTTTGTAGTCGTAGATTCAAGTTTCGAACCGAAAATCACTAGATCTTTCATTTTTACTCCTATGTGGTTGAGTCAGAAGATACAGGTACTTAATGCGCTGCGACACGCCAATGTTTTAAACTTTGAACCGAAATAGTTCAAAAAATGAAACAAAAGACCGATGCTGAGACATGGCCGCGAAGGTTTGGAGTTTTAAAACATATGTTCCGTATCTCAAGGCTCAGCTGACCGGGCCCGAGCAGCGCGGCCGTCTGTCGCGCGCAGGCGAGGCCTTAGGTGTTCAGAGGTCGTATCTTTCGCGTGTGTTGGCCGGCGAGCTTCACCTGACGTCTGACCATGCGTACCGGCTGTCTGAGTTCTTCGAGATGAGTGCCCAAGACCGAGATTATTTTTTAGCTCTCGTTGAAATCGAACGTGCTTCAAGTGTCGAGTACCGCGACTTTCAAAAACGTCGAGCGAGCGACATGAGAAAGAAATTCGAATCATTGGAGAACAGACCAATCGAAAAGAGTTGGCGGCGCCGCAAAACGACGTCGAATACTTTTCCGCTTGGTACTGGTGCGCCATTCATTTTCTGACGAGTACTCCAAATGGCCAAACGGCCGAATCGCTTTGCGAACGTTTGCAGTTGCCGAAGCCGACCGTTGTGAAAGTTCTCGAGGGCCTTCGGGAGCGCGGCTATGTGAAGTTTGACGGCAAGCGGTGGGCCTACGCGGCCGGAGAATTTCACACACCCAAAGGCGAACCGCTGACTGTGATTCACCACCAGAATTGGCGGATGCGCGCCGTACTTGATGCTCAGATGAACACCGATGATTCGATTCACTTCACGGCTGTTCAAAGTGTCAGCCTTGCCGACGTCGAAAAATTGCGGGCTTTAGTTTTGAGCATGATTTCAGAAACAAGCCGCATTGCCGGGCCATCGCGGCCCGAAGAGACGCTGGTTATGACTTGTGATTTCTTTCGGGTGTGATCGTTGGATCTGCGACCGTCGTGACGAGAAGGGGCCGGCCTGGTTGAGTGGCCCGGCTTGATCGTAGGATGACGTTGTGCTAGCACGAGCTTAACCGGGCCACCGCGCCTCTTATTTTTCTTCTAAGCTTGATTGTGGGGCACCGACCCGACATCAAGAGACGAAGAGGCGTTAGGAGTAAAACATGGTTCTAGGTTCACCTTCCTCAAAACTCACATTTGGTCGCGTCGCCCCGGGCATCGCAGTTACGGACATCGCGCGCGCGGTGAAATTTTACGGCGACGTGCTTGGGATGACGAAAGTTTTCGAAAACGGATCGCCTGTCGGTTTCGTAATTTTTGAAAGAGATAAGGCCGAGCTGCATCTGACGCTATCAAAAAATCACGTTGCAAAAGAGTTCAACGTCGCCCACCTGATGGTCAGTGACGCAACAGCCTTTCTTGCCCATCTTGAAGCTCACAACGTGCGCATCATCAAAGGCATCCGGGACATGGACTACGGCCTGCGTAGCTTCGTCTTCGCTGATCCTGACGGCAACCGTATCGACGTCGGCCAAACCGTGTGAGGTAAAAGGTGCCAGGCCCTCGATTTCGAGAAGCGCTGCTTCTGCAAAAGGAACCGGGCACCTCTCTCTGTTGACATGGCGCGCAGAACAGGGTCTCTGGCGGCTATGAACCCGAACGCGGCCGTCTGGGATGGAAAACCCTATCACCCGATCAGCCTCGATTATAAATCGAGGTTCGGTGGTAAGGTCGTGAAAGTTCCGGTCTCGATTGCCGAGAGCTGCCCGAATCGCGATGGCTTGAAGGGAATGAAGACGTGTATCTTTTGCGACGAGCACGGGAGTTTCGCCTACGCGGATTCGCAAAAGGACGATTTGAAGTCGCAGATCGAACTGCATCGATCAAAGGTCACCGAGCGATTTAATGCCGCCAAGTTTCTGATTTACTTTCAGGCTTACACAACGACCTTCACAGCACTGGGTCGGCTGAAGAGTGGTTTTGACCTCGCACTCTCGTATCCTGACACCGTCGGCCTCGTCGTCGGCACACGGCCTGACTGTTTGTCAGAAGCGGTGATTCGCACGTGGAAAGAGTACTCGGATAAAACGTTCGTCGCGGTTGAACTTGGCGTTCAAAGTTTTGATGACGGGCAGCTTGAGTGGATGCGTCGTGGGCACACCGGTTCGCAGGCGATTCGCGGCATTGAGCGAATCGCGAAAGAGACGGGCGTAAACGCGACAGGAAGGCCCAACGTCGACCTCGGGATTCACCTCATGTTCGGGTGGCCGACCGAAAACGATAAGCAGATCATTGAAACGGCAAGACTTTGCAACTCGCTTCCCATTTCGAACGTCAAACTTCACAACCTTCATGTGCTCGACAAAACTCCGCTCGCCGAAATGTATCGCGCGGGTGAATTTCAACCGATTGAACTCGATCTTTACGCGCACCGGGTGGCGCTGTTTTTAGATCACCTTGACCCACGAATTGCGATTCACCGGTTGGCCGCACTCTCGAACCGATGGGACGAACTTCTTGCACCGGATTGGGTTCGTCACAAGATGAGAAGCTTTCAAGGGATGATCGACCGGATCAACGCGGCCGGCGCCTACCAAGGACGAAGATTCGCCGCCGAATTACCGAAGGTCGTCGATGACGTGGCGAATGGCGCCGGTTTGATCGATCGTCCAGACGTCAAGCACGGGATCAGCATCTAAGTTCGCGACTGCAATGACTTTAAACTTATCTTTCGTCGCCGTGCAGTCGGGGCAGTACGAAGCGAGTCGATCGAATTCGATATCAGCAATTTTCGTTAGCGGACTTAGTAAAATAGGCGCGTCGGGTTTGTAATTCGGGTCTTCTTTGGCTTTGGCAATAGCGTCTTCGGCGCGGCGGGCGGCGAGTTGCACGATGTTGCGAAGTTCAGGATCCCATGTCTGAGAGCCGTCGGCTCCGACAGTCGCCTCTTTGAAAGTTGCAGGCTTCACAAAACCAAACGCATAAAGCACACGTTTCGGCCAAAGGTTGAGCGCCTTCAGGTCAGTTGTGTAAAACCCGTGAGCTTTGTGAAAGTTGGCTTGGGCTTCGGCTACGAGAAGCAGGTCGGCTCGTGCAACCATTTGTATCGAGGTCAGCTGACGGCGCCGGGCCCACTCGGCTCCACCAGCAACAGCCCAAACTACACAACCAACAGTGAGCAATACGATGGCTGCCCCGATGACATGCACAACGCGGCGGGCCCGGGCCTCGGACTCGGTTTCGAGCACCGCTTGCGGTTCGTCGTTCAGCGACGGCTGCGTCGCGCCGGTCTTGATGTTTCGATTTTCGGATTTTTGATCGGATCGACCAGAATCGGTCACGCAGACTCCTTTATCGCCATGAGGATAGGTGTATCAAAGGTCCCTCGCTCGACCAAGGACTCGTGAAGACCATTTCGAATCTCCACAATCCCGTCATCCTCTCGTTAAACTCGAGTAATGACCCCAAGCTCACCAGGCAACGTTACATCTGAAATTCAATCCCGTTCGTCGCAGCAACATCCACCGCGTTTCGGTCTTGTCTTGACGGGCGGCGGCGCTAGGGGGGCCTACCAGGCTGGCGTTCTCTTGGGCCTAGCCGAGATCGCAGCCGAAATGGGCTTATCTCACCCGTTTAAAATTGTGACAGGAGTCAGCGCCGGCGCCGTCAACGCGACCTCGTTAGTTTCAAGCCAGGCTGACTTTGGGGACGTAGCCCGAAAGTTGACCGAAGATTGGTCAACGATCACAGCCGATCAGGTTTTTAGAACCGATGCACTTTCGGCAGGGCGCCTTGGATTCAAATTTTTGTTTGATACGGCGGTCGGAGCACTTCAAAAAAAGAAGCTTGCGCGCTCTCTTCTCGACACCTCGCCCTTAAGAAATTACCTCGAAAAAAATATTCCTTTTGATGAAATTTCGAAAACGCTGGCTTCAGGAAAAGTTGAATCTTTGGCACTAACGGCGATGAACTACACAAATTCTCACTCAATGACGTTTGTGCAAAGCCATACGCCAGCCCCGATGTGGGATCGCTCGCGAAGACGCAGCGTACAGTCTACGATGGGTGTCGAGCACGTCATGGGTTCTGGCGCGATTCCGCTATTTTTTCCGCCGGTCGCCATCGGCGACGACCATTACGGCGACGGTTGTCTTCGAAATACGGCCCCATTGAGCCCTGCGATTCACCTAGGAGCAGATCGCCTTATGGTGATCGGAGTTCGCCGACCCGATCATCTGGCGCCGCCTGTTCAAGCTCACATCGAACCGTCGCTTGCGCGAGTCACCGGGGTTATTCTCAACGCGCTTTTGATGGATGCGATCGAATTCGATATGGAGCGACTCGCTCGAATCAATTCGACCGTAGATCTAATTCCGCAGCAAACGCGAACGAGCTTGCACCTTCGAAAGCTTGAGTATCTTTGGATACGGCCAAGCCAAGACATCGGAAAAATTGCAGCGGGACTTTTTCACAAACTCCCA
>JALHOI010000220.1 GCA_022843085.1 Pseudobdellovibrionaceae bacterium | reverse complement strand
CGATGAACGTCGGTTTGATCGAATCGACCTGGAGGTTTCAGGAATGCTGCGTGTTCGATAGTGCCTTTGGGAATCGCGGGGAGAGGTATCGGTTTGAGATCCGGAAACGGCGTGAATCTTACTCTCTGAGTTTCGACTCTCTCGAAATGCGGGATCGAAACGATGGCCTCGCCCGTGGCTAGTTCGGACTTGATGAGATTTGGGTGAAATAAAAACTCTTCGACGGCACGCACGGAAAGTTCACCGGTCTTCGTCGCTCCAAACAATCCTCGGGAAACACGTTCGGTTTCCTTTGAGGAGGACGTCGTACCGAAAGAACTCGCGAAAAATTCCGCAGTCTCGGGATCATTGTTGCGCATGACGATCTTGATGTTCGTGTTCGTTGTCACAATATTTCGAAATGCCGGACTAACCTTATCGAGATCACCAAGGGCTTGATGCGAAAATACCATTCCGATATTCGCCGAGCGCGACTTGTTGAGCAGAGCCTCGAAACCTTCGTAGATGTAGTCTTGAAAATCGTCGAGATAGACGGCGGTAAATTGAGCCGCACCTCCGCCTTCGTTATGTCGCTTCGCGACGGCGTTCTGAAGACACTGAAGCACGAGCTTACCCGCAGATGCACCTAAGAATTGGTAGTACATTGTTGGCAACTGAAAGTAGCAAATCAGTCCATGCTTTAACGCCTGCCCAAGATCCAAATGCGGTTCACGCGAGTTGAAGAGAGGAGAGATCTCATCGGCGCAGAAGTGGCTAATCTTTGCCACAAGGCCGCTGACCTTTTCGTCTTTTTCCCTAGCAGCTAAATTGTTGAATGCGGTGAGTGTCTCTTTGAGTGCGTCATTGCGGCTTGCTTCAATCCATGTCGCGAGTGCGTCTTTGTTCGTCAATAGCACAAGAAGGTGGGCGAAAGTCGGAACAACGTTCTGCTCTTTGATGACCGCGATCATCTCCCGAAAAATTCGGAACTGAACACTCTCGTAGTATTCGTTCTCGAATTGAAAGCTCGAGAAAACGCGTTCCGTCACTTCCTGAACGCTTCCGACTGCCAACGGATTGAAAGTGCACGAGAGGTGCGGATTCGAAAGTGAAAACAGTCTAAAGTCATTCGCACGCCCGGCGGCAACGGTGTAGGCATAAATCTTATCTAAAAAAGATCGGTCCGCTTTTCCGTCGACGATGATGATTCCTCCACGGTTCTGAATGTCTTGAATCGCCCAGGGAAGAATAACTGACTCCGACTTTCCGCTACTGGTGGTACCGATAACTTGAGTGTGCCGAGTGCGCATCGCTGTCGAAAGAAACAGTTCGTCGTTATTTTGCGTTTTACCGAGATAGATCTGTTTCTCGTTTCTTTTGACAGCGAGCACTAGATTTTCGACGTGCTTGTTCCATCTGCGAAAAGCGCCAAATACACCGACCAGTACGCCAAAGGCGATTGCGGCGTATACGGTTTTCTGCGCGTAGGGGTTGTTTATCAACTCTGTACCGATCCTCATGGTTCGAAAGAAGACCCGATATAAAATCAGACAGATCGGAACGATGATAAAACCGAAGATAAGGTAGAAATCGCTTTGCTCGATGGGTTGGTCGTTCACAGCGCCATGCCTTTCTCAAGAAACAGCATGAACGGAGTTCCGGGTTCGACCGAAACATACGGGTTTATGTTTTTCATCTCGGTTTCGTAGGTTTTCGCATGCTCTGAAGCGGATACAGAAACTCCATTGAGTGCCGCGTTCTTTAAATTGCCCGGTTCGAATGACCCGATGTTTCCTTTCTCGCGGTCTTTGAATCCGTCCGCGAAACCTCCGATGAATCGGCTAAGAAACCGCCCACCTTCCTTCTTCACTATCTGGGAGTGATAGTTTCCGGCGATACCGCTCGAGCCATCCGGCATTGTCGCAATTGCGTTGAACGCCTGTTCAGCGCCATTTTCGAACACCAGTGTATGGAAGTTGACCTGCACTCGATCTGAACCTGGTTCGGCTTGTGCACTTCCTAACACTTTTGTGCCGATGACGAGAGTGAATCCGCTGGGCGAAGTCGCTTCCGCAGTAACAACAGCGATCACCGGATTTCTCGAGTCGGATGTTACGATTCGGTTTAGCAGCCTTACGGCAATCGCGGTTCCTGACGGGAGACCGAAGCCGAGCCCGCCGCCTTGTTGTTTGACGACCTGGCTCGCCGAAAGTTCACGGTTTGAACGCGAGGCTAAACCTCCAGACGATCCAAACGATGCTATGTTCGAAACATAGAACTCGCCAGAGCCTGCGGCTGTTGCATTTAGTCGAGTGTTGTTCGCGGTGATCGAGGTCGCGTCGCTGATCGAATTCGCTGTTTTAGTGTTTTTTTTGTCGTCTGGCGGAATGAGGAGAATCAGCAACAGAGCCGCGCCACCGAGCGCGATTAAGAGTCCTTTGATTTTTGTAAGGTCAAATCGTCGAATTTTTCCGAGGGGCGCGTCCTGGGTTAGAAAATACCTATCGATTTTTCCGAACTTCACTTCCACCTCAAATCGCCGGAGTCAATATCCGAAGGCCTTGTTTGTCGTTGCCTTGAGTAACTCGGAGCCAGGTTTGTTGCCCCCGTTTCAGTTCGCTTCGGCGAATCAGGATCATTCCGTTTAAGGAGTTACCCGGACTCAGAAGAACGCGGTCGAGATAGATACTCTCGATTGAGAGGGATCGGGAGATCTGAACAATTTCAAAATCTCCGGCATCAAACCTTAACCGTCGGTCTTTCGTCGCAACTCGAAACGAATAGATCAGAACAGAATTCGACTGTGCCGAAGCGACGGAATTTAGATGCAGCGTAAGTCCATTCTTTGTGACTTGCGTGTTTGTGATTTTGGTCCTCAGGGCGGTGGGATTTCGCGAGGGTTCGTCACTCGTTCGTTTAATTCGCAAGACATAGTCGGGTTCGAACCCGCGCATGGCCGAAATACGAAAATTAAACTTCCCGATGTCGGTTACGACAAACAAATTTGTCGAGACTCCGCTAATCAAAGGCTTTATCGCAATGGCGTTGCCGACGTATTCGATTTTGAAAGAGTCTTGATCACCAACGATTGCCTGTGAAGGTCTGGTGTCGAACTGTAACAGAGTAGAGAATCCGATGCCGACTTTGACAACCGCCACTTCGTTTTCTGAGATCGATAAAGTTCGGATTCGGGATGCATGGCTCGGTGAACTTGCCAAAAGTAGCAATCCGGTGAGCAAGCATATCAAGTTTGATTTATTTCACCTCCTTCGTCGTATCGAGGAGTTGCTCGGATGTGATGTAAACTCCTTCGGGATTCAGCTCGGTTCTTTCTCCAAGGCGCAAACTTAGGTTGAATGATAAAGGGTTCACCGCGCGGAACCCGTCGATGGTAAGAATTCGGTCGCCAGACACTGACGCGGTTCCCTTCGCAAGATCCATGTCGATCTTTGAAACATAAAATTTCTGAGCGATTTTTTTATCCTGGGCAATTCGGATCTGTGTCTCGTTGGCCAACAGAAACGATTTACGAAAAGATTCATCAACGAAACGGGCAGCTTTACCGATCGAGACTTTCACGTCGGTGGGGTTCCAGCTGTGTCGACTTTGAAGATATGCGGTGACTACTCTCGTCGCTTCACCAGTTAAATATTCTTTCGGTGGTGGAGCGCTTCGCAGGACCCCAGATTCAATCGATGAAACGGCGAATACAGCGGGCGCCTTGGTTGCCAGAAAGACCAAAGAGATAGCGCAGACCGAATTGGCAAATCCAAAGACGAGCAGCATATATTTTAGAATCTGATTTTGCGCGACCTCATTACCCCAGACTTCGAACCATGCTTGTTTTGCTTTTCTAATCAACTACGACTCCTTATTGGGATTTGAATTCAGAGCCTTGATTCCGCGTAGAATATCTTTTCTCTGTGCCCGGTCTTGAAGCCGATTTTGGTAGTGGTTTATGACACCGCGACTGGTGTTCAGAGCACCTCGGCCCGCCGTCATTGCCGACATAGCTTTGGCGGGAACTGCGAACATCGCTCCGGCTGTAACCGGACCAAGGCTGCTTGCAAACGAGGAGAAACCGTTTCCAACGAGAGACTTCACTATCAGTGGAGTTCCGAGCATTGCGATAGCAATGACAAAATTAAGAATGATGACCGTAAGGTATCCGCCCGACGAGGCGTAAGCATTTCCGAAAGGTAAAGCGGCCAGCATTGCTGATAACACCGCCCACACAATTTTCCAGCTCGCCACCTCGATAAGACTTTTAAATAAGTTCAAGGTGATCTTGGGTGAAAACATATGAAAGAGCAGAAGGATCGGTGCCATTAAAGATAGAAAAACCCAACTGAAATGGTAGACCGCCACCATGATGAACCGCGAGAAGTAGAGAATCACATAGGAAAGAAAGGTCAGCGTTGCGACGAAGAGATCGTTAAATCCAATCAGTAGGGACATGGACGAGACGGTGTATGATCGAGTTTTCTCGCCCGCCATCTGCATAAACATTTCGAGTCCTTGCATGTCCGATATTTTGTCGGCCAACCCACTTGTGACGAATAGAATTGTGTCGGTGATCTCTTGGAATCCCGCGAGCAAGAGAGTGGAAATAAACGCGCGTTTTACGGCTTCGAGGAAGTCGGGTCCACCGGTTGGAGACTTCAGCCACGTCACAGCGAGCGAAAGACAAAAGAAGATCGGAAGCATGAGATAGTACGTGCTCCGCATCTCCGCGTGAAGCTTTTGGGCAAGGGCGCCCAGAAGATCGAAATTTTCCATGCGCTTCTTCGCTTTCTACCGGTTTATGGTTGGCAGTTCGTAGTTAGGTTTTAGCTTTCCGAAAGCATCGGAAATCCCTTCGTACTGAGATTTGAATTGTTCGGAATCTAGTTTGCCGCGCCGATTCTGCAGCGCTAGATTCTCACTTTGCAGTTTGAGCATCGCGGCGTTCGTTCTTAAAATCTGGTTCAAAACGTGGATCATCATTCCAAGCGATTGCACAGTGACTTTAGCGGCGCCAACCGGGTTTACGACTTGCGCGTAGTCTTTGATTCGTTCGGCCTCGGTATCGAGTCGGTCTGCATATTTGAATGCTTCGTTATGTAGATCGATGGCCTCGGCGACGCTCCGATCAGTTAGTAACTGAATATTCTTCTCCGAGGTGTTTGGAACCTTCCCGTATATTTGTTCGACCTTCGACAAAACCTGATCGAGATCATTTAGATCGGAAAGTGCCCCAGGCCGCAAAGTCTGGTTCGCTGTTCGAATTAGCTGTAGGGCATCGCGCAGACCCCGGTTAACTTCGCGCAAGAGACTGAGCGTATCCTGGCCGTTGCCAAGAATGCTTTGCAGTTGAGCGAGCTGTTGAATTGAGTTTGCCAAGATTTGTGCGAGCAGCGGCAGGTCTCCACCCCAAAAGTCCGCGTGTGCCGTTCTTACCTGCAAGAGCGTCGTTACGAGTATTGCAATAATACCCGATCTGATTTTCATCGTCACGCAACCTCCGTCATCTTTAAGCTATGTGCATACCCACACGGAAATCGCGAAGCAAAATCGTCAACAACGCTTCTGATTGTGAGACGTGGATTCTCGTTTCTGACTTCATCAATTTTTGCGTTGTCGGTTTGATCGCTGGTCGCTACCCAGTATTCGACTGGACTTGGTACTGCGCGGATCACGGTTCGATTGTCATTGTAGATGAGAAACGCTTCCGAGTAAGAACCCTTTAGCTGGCGGAGCGAGCTAATCAGGCTGAGTTCCTGTTCGTTTAACTTCAAAATTTTTCTCAGTGGTTCGAGGTCCCCTCGC
>JALHOI010000219.1 GCA_022843085.1 Pseudobdellovibrionaceae bacterium | reverse complement strand
ATTCGGCGACTACGACGGCACAACTGCCGAACCGACACTTTTTTTTCGTGCCGTCAACGCGCGAAGCCGATTTGAAACCCATGTTCCAGCGAGCCGAGATCCGCTGATTCGGCAATCTAAAATGAAATATGCTTTAAACCTTCAATCGACTCTGACGATGGGACGCATCGGCCGTTTTCACGGAAATCTCATGACGTTCGTTCGTCCGACTAACAATAAACTGATCGACCGTGCCCTTCGCACAGTTCGGACCTTGGTCTTTGAAAATGCACGCGTTTCGAAAAACCAAAGCCTTGAAAATCTCGCCTTATCAAATGACGACGAACCTTTTCTAAATGCGATTTTCCAAGCACTCGACGAAGTGGCGGCGGATCAACCCGTCGCACTCAAAGCCGTCGAGATTTTGACCCGATGACCACGCGAGTCAACATCCGCACAACTTGACTGTGAATCTCAGTGATTGAAAACAACGGCTATGACAAACGCGCGCCGAACTTTAGCTCTGGGTTTTATTATCGCTGCTTTCAGCCTGGGCTCGGCCGAAGCCTTGGCATGGGGCCGAACCGGCCACGATCTCTCGTCGCGAGTCGCGGCTCACCTGGTATCGCAGTCAAACGGCAAAGGGTTTTATAAATCTCGTTCGTTCGATCTTGGATATTACGGTAACGTGCCCGACCTCATTTGGAAGAAGCCAGCGACCTACCAAATCGAATGGTTCAACCACTTCATGGATTTAGAAATCTTCGAGCGTGAATTCAAAAAGGCGATTGAAGAAGGTCGTTGGTCGGCCAAAGAAGACCCCTACGAGCTGTCCCGCAGCGCTTTTGATTCGAAGTTTCCTGCCATCCCGCAAAGTGCGGGTCGCGCGTACTGGCGAATTCGTGAGCTTGAAAAAAGGCTAAGCGCGACCGCTGATCTCCTGAAGCAAAAGGATATCCTCAAAGACGAAAGGCATCGTCTGCAGCTTGAATGGCTTGTTGTCGCGGGAACTTTGGGGCACTACGTCTCGGACCTCTCGCAGCCGCTTCACGTCACTGAAAACTACGACGGCCAGCTGACCGATCAGAAGGGCATTCACGCGCACTTCGAAGACACATTAGTTGATGAGCTTTGGCCGTCGATTGATATGCAAGTGTTCAAAGAGGCCGATCGAGTCTGGGCAAAAGAGCAGAACATCCTAGCCGGAAAAACGACAATTGCGCTATTGAAAGAACTTGCGGTGACCTCGTCGAAGGATCTCGACGAGATCTTAAAACGCGACAAAAAAGCGCCTCGTGAGGATCTGAAAAAATCGATCGAAATTTATCGGCCCATCATCGTCAGACGAATGGCCGCAGGCTCTGTCGTTCTTGCCGAGATATGGCGTCGGCACTCAAATTGGCAACCGAACGAAGAAAAGTTTTTTTCTTTTGCAGGTGAACCGGCCTACATCGAATCGCCGAAACCGACGCCGACTCCGACACCAGCACCAAAGAAAAACAAATAGACGATTCAACGAGCAATAAGCAGCGGATCGCGCTTGATCGCATCGATCCGTCTTCGCAGGTCCGCCACTTCGGACGTGACCGTAACCTCTTCAGCTCCAAGCATACGGCCTTGCTCGCTGAGAAACTTTTGAACGCTGGTCAGCTGCATTTCAAACACAGGCAGTAACCTCAAGACAAGACCGAAGCGTTGAACGTCTTGGCCCGCTTCAACAAGAGGAAACTCGGGACTGCCATAGGCATGAAGTAGCGCTGCGGGGCTTAAAAAATGGGTCCTCTCAACAAACATCGGGCTGGGTTCAAGCAACTCGATCTGATTCGACAAAGTGAGAAGACTCAAAACTAAGCCCGTTTGCGCCGAACTTGTCTGCGTGTCACTCTGTTGAATCTGAAACTCCTCGCTCACCTTTTGCCGATAAAGCGACTCGAAGTAGAGTGCGAAAAATGGCGAAACGAGCGGGGCCTCTAAAGCCATCTTCCGAAGATTGGCGAAGTAACAGTCGCGCACCTCGAGCCCTAAAAATCCGAGACGTTGTTTGCAAAGTTCAGAATCATGAACTGCAACGGCGCGGCTTAAGAACCAAGAACGATATGCGTCTGTTCCAAGCCAGAATAAATATCGAAGCCCCGGCGTCGCGGTCGCCAACGAGGGCGCGAGTACGTTCACACCCGGAAGCGACACGGGGGCCGGCATGACGCGTGAAAGCGGTGCTGTCGACGCCAAAAAATCGATTCGCTCGATGCCGAAAACTGCGCGCGGTAAAAATGGCGATGCCGCAATCGACAAAACAAATCCACCAAGAATAAGTGCTGCACCAGTTCGCCGCGAGAGGCCGTGGTAGGCAAACGAAACAACAGTCAATGGATAAGCTAAAAGAGGGCTTAAAAGAGCAAACCGAATAGCGAACTTCCAGAAGCCCGAAATCTCACGGTCACCGAAAACACCAGCCCACCGCTTTATAAACGTGTTTGTCGCGCTGGCGAAACCAATCGTCGCGAATAGAAACCAAAGGCCGTAAAGCAGAAGAGTTCGATCGCGATCGAGCGCGGCTCGGGCCGGAATCAACTGCTGTTTTAGAACCGCCCAAACAATTAAATTGAAAACAACGATAGCAAACAAAGATAGCGCGAACGACGAAAACGAAATGCGCCCCTTCGAAGAAAGTGGGTTCAAGTTTTCGATTAACAGTTTGGAGTGCCCACGCGGATTCATATTCAATATTTCAGCAGCTGATCTCACCTCATGCAATGAGCGAAAAATTAAAGATCCTTGCCGCAAGCGCACGTTCACGTTAGTCGGTGCAATCACGTATGCATACACTTGGCAGTACCCAAAAAACGATGACCCAGACCCGAGCCGTGACCGAGTTAATTTTCGCCGGCATGCTTTGGGGGCTCGGTTTTGTGGCCGCGGTTTGGGCTTTACAAGGGGCTGGCCCGGTCGCGATTTCAGGTTGGCGTTTCGTCATCGCAGGTTTAATCGGCCTGCTTTTCGCCCGTCGATTTCTTGTGACTCGAGAGGCGCGAAATTACTTGAGAGTTGCTTGGATTCCAGGTTTTTTTATCGCGGCGACCATCATCTTTCAAACTTGGGGCCTGCAGTACACCACCGCCACAAAAAGTGGATTTTTAACGTGCCTCTACGTTCTCATCGTACCGCTTTACGAGGCAGCTCGAGGGCGCGGCTCTGAGCGCCCCAAGACCCTTATTTTCTGCAGCCTTGTTGCCCTTGTCGGTGTGGGGTTAATGTGTGGCCTCTTATCAACAAAAGAACTCGACGCACGCTCGCGCCTCAATCTTGGCGACTTCTTGACTCTCATCTGTGCATTTGCGGCTTCAGCACATATTCTCGTAACAGCCGGGCTACCCAAACGCCTGGGCATGGCTTTCAACGGCTTTCATTTCAATAGTGCGCAAAGTCTGGCGGCCGGATTTCCGACTTTGCTTCTCGCTCTTTTTATCGAACCGAACTCGTTTGAAATGCCCGTACGCCTCGCAAAAAATGCGTTCGAGGGAGTCTCTTTGCCTCTCATTGGTTTTCTGAGCCTCACTCTCTGTTCAACACTCATCGGTTTTGCACTACAAGTGCGGGCTCAACGAGTTCTGCCGCCGTCGACCGCATCGCTTCTCTTTTTGCTTGAGTCGCCGTTCGCAGCCTTCTTTGCTTTTATTTTTCTGAAAGAAGAGATGGGCCCCATGCAACTGCTCGGTGGTGCGCTGATCCTGGGGGCTGTCGGATTTAGTACAGTTCAAGCGATAAAGGCCGGCAAGGGAATGCCTCACAACCAGCCCTCTCACTAGGGATATATCAAAAACTCGGCTCGGTCGGCCCGCCAAATTTTTTCTTCTTTCGCGCACCGAGATTCGAACTCATCAATTGATCGCGAAGCCCCGCCGTCAACCCATTCGCGCAAAAAGGTTCCGCCGTTTATTAGGTCAATCGCGAGTCGGTCTTTCTCGTACTCGTAATGAAAATCTCGCCAGATCTCTAACTTCGAATCTTGAAGGCGAAGGGCTTTTAGCCAAAGTGCAATCAGACGGTACGGTTTAAACGCATTGTGATCGTAAGCATCAGAATCAACGTGGATCTGAAACCCGGCCGTGATCAAGCCGGAGTGCTTGTGAAAGGTTGGCTGAAACCAGCACGGGCGAATCAGACAGCCTTTCATCCACTGAGGAGCGAGTTCGTGCATGCGCGTCACAACATCGTTCATCGCAACTCCAACGGTGCCGACAGTTTCAAGCGGACGCGTTGTTCCTCGTCCCTCAGAGAGAGTCGTCCCCTCGATCAAGACGGTGCCAGGAAACGCGCGCGCCATCGACACAGTCGCGGCGTTTGGCGATGGATTGACCCAGGTCAACGATGACCCTGGCCAGCCATACTCGCCAGCGGCGTCGGGCTGATAACCTTGCATCTCGACAATCTCGAGATCGACATCGATTTTTAGCCGCTTCTTAAACCATAGGGCGGCCTCTGCTAACGTCAACCCGTGTCGCATCGGAAGTCCCTCGGCGGCTCCGACGAAACTCACAAAGCCTTTTTCAAGCAGGGTTCCCTCGACGGGACGACCGGCTGGATTCGGCCGATCGAGCACGATGATTTTTTTACCGAACTTAGAACTTTCCTCGAGGACATAGAGCAGAGTCGTGAGAAAAGTATAGATGCGTGTTCCGATGTCTTGTAGATCAACCAGCAAGACATCGAAGGATTCCATCATTTCCTTGGTCGGCCTTCGCACCTCACCATACAGAGAAAAAACCGGAACTTTCCAAACTGGGTCTATGTAGTTTGCCGTCTCGTGCATGTTATCCTGCACTTCTCCACGCATGCCGTGCTGCGGGCCAAACGCAGCCGTAACTTTGAACTCTCGTGTCTCAAGAGCCAACGCCGTCAGTGCATCCATCGAATGCTCAAATCCAAACCGAGACGCACGTGCATAGCTGACCGAGGCCGGATGCGCCAAGAGCGCGACACGTTTACCCGCACACGATCGTCGCAAAGATTTATCGCGCAAAAAACAATCGAAGCCCAACTGGAAATGAACAGACATGTTTAAGACTCCAATTCGAAAGTAAAACTCTCGCGCAAATGAAAATCCGGTTTTTCCCCGGTATGGGCGAGCGCCCAGTAAAATGGTACTTGGTCACCTTTTTCAATTACCACCGCAGTTAATCCCAACCGCGTGCGACCGCCCGAAAGACCGCCCGAAAGACCGTCTGAATGATCGGGCAAAAGCGAAAGATCGATTTCGAATCGAATCTTGTCGCCTATCGCGATTCGTTCGATCGAGGGAGGTCGCACTTCGAGGTTTGCCCGACCCTCGCGGTAAGTCGTGAATGAGTAAGCGGCCCAATCTTGCGTCGAAGAAAAGTTCCACTCGTCATAACGTTGCGACATGACGTGCTGGGGCCCAATGATGAAACACTCGAGGCACGTTTGCTTCCAAAGGTCATCCAGGCGACGTCCATGACTTGTGTTTGAGACCGGCCAATCGACACGGCTTGCGCCTTCGATCTCGAACTGGATCGATATTTCTGATCCGATCAATCGCCGTGCCGTAGCTCGAACTTGATGTCGAGGTGTACGAACCTCGCGGGGATGAAGTACTAAAGCCTGCATCGCTCAATGGTAGCTCGAGTCGCCGACATGAGAAGGCACTAACGCACATTGTCACCTAAGACGAAGTTTGATGAACCCGAAGTGCGGCCGAAAAGGCGGGCACCTTCGCCTGCCATGAAAAAAGCCTGTGCGATGGCAGCGCTGGTCTCGCCCATGGCATCCTTCAGAGATTTACCCGTTTCGAGCGCCACGA